>DUOF01000090.1 GCA_012839015.1 bacterium | reverse complement strand
GAAAACTTGCTCCTATTTGTAAATAAAGGAAACTCTTTAGTCTTTTCATTAAAAGACTCATTTTCATGAGCATACGAATTTCCAATAATGTCTCCTATATAAAATCCATTCATATCAAAACCTCTATTGTATGTTACAAGAAATAGTAATAAATGTCTATTTCTTTTTATAATAATAAACTAAGTAATGGGTATATTTTCTTAAGTAAAGAGCATTATTTATAAGGAGGGGGAAGACACATGAATGTAATTCCAACAATCATTGAAAAAACTAGTTTAGGTGAGCGACATTATGATATTTTTTCAAGACTTCTAAACGAGCGAATCATACTGCTCAACGGCGAAATCGACGACCAAAAAGCTTCTCTTATAGTCGCCCAGTTATTGTATTTAGATTCAAAAGACAGCAAGAAAGACATTTCCCTTTATATTAATTCTCCTGGAGGGAGCATTACCGCTGGGATGGCAATTTATGACACAATGAATTTAGTAAGTAGTGATGTCTCTACTATTTGTGTAGGTATTTGTGCCAGTATGGGGGCATTCCTTCTAGCTGGAGGTAAAAAAGGAAAGAGATATTCTCTTCCAAATGGTGAAGTTATGATTCATCAACCCCTTGGCGGAGGTCAGGGGCAGGCCAGTGATATTTCAATCATGGCCAAAAGACTCCTTAGAATAAAACAAAAAATCAATCAAATTCTATCGGAGAAAACTGGTCAACCAATAGAAATAATTGAAAGAGACTGTGAAAGAGATTACTTTATGGACGCTGATGAAGCACTTGCATACGGACTCATAGATAAAGTGATTAGCGATCAATCTGTATAAAACAGATAACTATTCACCTAGAACTAGGTTAGGATCTACTCCAAAATCTAGATTTTCTGGTTCATTATTTGAATAAAATCCTGCCATAGCCATCATCGCGGCATTGTCAGTACAACACCAAAGTGGAGGAATAATCACCTCTATATCAGGGTGTTTTTTATTTACTTCCCCTTTAATAACTTCCCTAAGTTTTGAGTTAGCACTTACGCCCCCGGCCAACAAGACTTGTTTAACCTGGTGTTTTTCAAGGGCTAATAAAACCTTGTCAACTAATATATTAATAACTTGATCTTGGAAGGAGGCTGCAATATCCTCATTCTTAAATGTTTCTTTACGGTTATTTAGTTTAGTGACTAAATTCAAAATAGCAGTCTTAATCCCGCTGAAAGAGAAATTATAATCTCCTTCAACTTTGGGATAGGGCACATCATAAATAGGTTGGCCTTCCTTGGCTAACCTATCAATTATCGGCCCTCCTGGGTAGGCAAGTCCTAAGACTCTAGCGACCTTATCATAAGCTTCGCCAACAGCGTCATCAAGAGTTTCTCCGATTATCTCAAAATCATATTCTTCCTTCATTAGGACAAGTTCTGTATGTCCTCCTGATACTATTAAACATAAAAGCGGGAATTTAAGTTCACTAACATATCGATTGGAGTATATGTGTCCTGCCATATGATTTAAACCGATGATGGGTATATCATAAGCAATACTAATGGCTTTAGCCGCTTGGAGTCCAACGTGCAGGGCTCCGATTAGGCCAGGACCTTTTGTTACTACTATTAGGGTAATATCTTTGTAAGTTACATTAGCCTTACTAAGTGCCTCGTCTAGACATATATTAATGTTCTCTACATGTAGTCTAGAGGCCACTTCAGGGATAACTCCCCCATATTCTTTATGGGTATCAATTTGTGAGGAAACAATGTTGGCTAGCAACTCTTTTCCATCCTTTAAAATAGCAATACTTGTTTCATCACAACTTGTCTCTATTGCCAGTATCATACTTTTATCTAAGCTCATTTATATCACCCTTTCCAATATAAGTGCATCTTCACCGTCTTCATAATAATTTTTCCTGGTATTTGTTTTAACAAAGTCAAAACTCTTATACAAAGAAATAGCTTTAAAATTACTTTCTCTAACCTCTAAATAAATTTTATCAGCCTCTAAGGACTTAGCTTGTTCGAGCAAGTCACTTAAAAGTAGCTTCGCTAACCCTCTTCCCTGGCATTCTTTTTTAATACTTAACTTAGTTAGGTTCACTTCACTAAATAATAACATAAAGACGTAATATCCAATTATTTCATTACCATTAGTTAAAACGAAATGGTGACTGAATTCATTTTCATTTAACTCATACAAATAATGTTTCTTGTTCCAGGGGGTTTTGTATAGAGTACTTTCTATTTCTAATACCTGGTCTAAATCATCTATTCTCATTTGTCTAATCTGCATTTTAGTATTCCTTTAAGTAAATTGCTTTAGCAGTAGTTACATCCACGCTTTCCTTGCCCCTGCTAAGTAAGAACATATTTTCAATAAGATCAACTTCTTCGCTTATAACATTTAGTAAATGGCTGTCACCCACTAATTCATACTTATCTTTAATTAACTTAATCTCTTCTAGTTCTAAGACAGTTTCTTCTTTGATAATTTCACCCTTGTTGTATATAGCAACATAAGCACGGTTACTTCTAGCATCAATAAGGGGCATTACATTCTCTTTTAAACCACTTAATATAATGAGACTTGAAAGAGTCACTAACTCTATATTAAGTGAGGCTGCCATTACTTTAGCTAGGGTTAATCCGATCCTAATTCCAGTATAGGAACCAGGTCCATTGCAAACGACGATTCTAGTTAGCTCACTAGCCTTTGTGTTAGTTTTATCTAGACATTCTTTTATTTCAAGTGCAGCGTATTCAGATTGTTTCTTAAAAGCTATGTATTGCTTTTTATAGACTAACTTATTATCTTTAGATAATCCGACTGCAAGATACTTATAAGAAGTATCTATGTACATAGTTATTTCCATTGTTTAATCACCTGTTTTATTGCACTTTGATACTTAGGAGAGTTACTACTTAAAATAAACTCACGTTCATTATCACTAACAATATTGATATCTATTTTTAGGTACTCATTAGGTAGCATGTACTCTAAGTACTTGTACCATTCAATTAGGCAAACCCCTTCTCCCTCGATAAACTCTTCAAAACCAAGATCTTGTACCATACCTTCAAGCCTATAGGCATCTATATGATAGAAAGGTAATCTTCCTTCCTCATATACTCTTAAGATATTAAAAGTAGGACTTTTAATAACTTTATCTATTCCCAGTCCCTTACCTAAACTCTTAGCAAACCTAGTTTTACCTGCTCCTAAATCACCACTCATGACTATTAAAAAGCCAGCAAAAACTAACTCGGCTACTATTAGTCCCAGTTTATCAGTTTCTTGTTCATTTTTAATTTGTAACTTTACTTCCATATTTTTTCCCCACCAATTTATTAACAAACTTTTCATGTGTTTTTATGACTTTCTTATCATTAAAAGCTAATTGATTGTTAACCGCATATGTTCTAAGCAACTTTAATTCCTTCTCTAATATTTTTTCAATATCTTCACCATAGTCATATTTTTCCTTGTTAACCTTGTATTCATCTTCATCTAGAATTTTAATCTTATTATCAACGGTTTTAACTAAATCTAGGTCGTAATCAATGTACTTAATAATGTTATTTTCTATTACACATGGAGAGGCCATATTACAGTAATAATGTACTCCGCCTTTTCTTAAAATCCCCATCACATTAAACCATCTATTTTTATAAAAGATACTGACGGATGGCTCTTTAGCCATCCACATTCTTCCGTTATCTTCCCTAATTAAAGTCTTAGAATTGGAGATAACTATTTTATCTTTATCTTCATAAATTAAACCTGCTTTATCCCAAATGCGATGAAAACTTCCGTCATGTTTGAAACAGATCACTCTGATCCACTTTATTCCCTTTTTCATCTAATATCACTTACCTTACTTTCTAAGTATAACAAACTAAAAGCGCTAAAAAAAGTGTATATTCTCTTATTTGTTGTTAATACTAATTTTAGAAATGAATAGAAAGGAAATATAAAATGGAAAAAGCACCAAATATTTTGTCGCCCAAGGATTGTCTTTATATAGGAGATATCCTAACTAACACTCTAACAGTAGCTAAAAAATGCAACCTGTATCAAGAAATGGCTACAGATTCTACTGTTAAAGAATTGATCGAAGACATGCGTGTCTTACTAACTGCTCAGTATGAAGACCTAGTAGGGATATTGGAGGATGAGGGAAATGAATAACGAAACAAATCAAAACACTACTGGACAAGGACCAGAAACTAACCCAACTTACTTTAGTGAGAGGGATATCATGTTTGATTTATTAACCTCATGTAAGAATTTAGCAAGTTTATATCATAACTTCTCAATTGAATGTAGTAATGATATGTTACTAGATGTGGTAGAGGATCTACGTGAAGAAATCATCGATGAACAGAGAGATTGCTTCAACTACATGTATAGCAAGGGATGGTATCCAGTAGAGAAGGAATCAAAGACTAAAGTAAATAAAGAAGTTCAACACCATAACCAATTCAAAGATCAATTAAAGAGAAACTTCGGGTACGGACAATAATATACACTTCTCCTTTTTAACTATTTAAAAAATGAATCATAATGATTCATTTTTAAATCTCTCTAATTATTTTTGGCACCTAGGACAGAAGTGGGTTCCCCTGCCCCCTATTTTTGTCTTAGCTATTTTGCTACCACACTTAAAACATTCTAAATCTTTTCTTCCATATACTTGGAGTTCGTTTTGAAACTTTCCAGAGACACTACCGGCAAAGTGATAACTATAAACACTAGAGCCTCCTAGCTCTATAGCCCTATTTAAGACCTTGATACTATGTTCAATAATCTTTTTATTTTCTTTCTTACTAATACTCTCGCCCTCTCTATTTGGATGAATATTAGAAAAAAACAAAACCTCGTCTACATAAATATTTCCAAGTCCGGCAATTATAGCCTGATCTAATAACAATGTTTTGATTTTTCTTTTAGATGACTTTATTTTTTTATAAAGTTCTTCTTCATTGATAGAGAAGGGTTCTTCTCCTAGTTTTGACAAGCTTTTATCAGTTGATTCTTCTTCATATTTAATCAGTTTCATTTTTCCAAACTTGCGCACATCATGATAAATAAGTTTATTCCCATCATCTAGAGTAAAGGATATTATTTTATGTTTGTTTATTTTAGGGTCGATTACATTTTCTTTCACCAAGTAATATTTACCTTCCATCCTAAGATGTGAAATTAAAATATAATCACTTAATTTAAAGAGTAAAAATTTACCCTTCCTATCAACCGCTTTAATCTTTTGATTCTTTATATTATTAATGAAACTAGTTTTGTTAATACCGTCTAGGACACCGTTATAGAAAAACTCTACATCAGTGATAGTTTTATCTATAACCCATTTTTCAAGTACTTTCCTTACTGTTTCTACTTCTGGTAATTCAGGCATTTTTAATCCTCCTTATAAAAAAATGCTATTAATAGCATTTTGAGCATCCAATCCTATAAGCCATGTTCTGTTATCGATAATCATTTATCTATGCTTACGCATCCTTTTTTGAATTCATTTCTTCAAAAAAAGTTCCCCGACCAAATTTGGGTTTCTCGCTTGTGGGGTTTACCCGTTCCACTTGTTAATTTCTTAACAAATCGTCACTGTGGCACTTTCAAGGGTTTACCATATTTTACAACTTAGGTAAACTACCTGCCGTTAGGTGCTCAGCCTACCTAGAGTTATTTTTTCCTCTAGCACAATCACTACACTCATCTCAGAGTGTGCGAGCATGGACTTTCCTCTACTTATCAAGTAAGCAGCGATTATCCGGATTGGATATATTCTATTTTTCTTCGTAACTTTCTAATTCTTTCCTAGTCTCATACAATTCACTTTCTAGTCTAGCAATCTTTTTAATTAATTCTAAATTAGATGAATTATCACTAGCAGCAAAATCAGAATTCTTAGATCTCTCAAGTTCCAGTTTTGTTTCAAGATCATCAATCTTATCCCTTAGGATAGCATTAGTCTTCTTAAGAGCATTATTATGCGTTTGATAATATTCTTCGATATCAGTAATCTTTTGAAACTCACTCATGATCTGATCCAAGAACTGATCTACTTCCTCAGGTGCATACCCTTTGTATTGTATTGAGAATTCTTTATTTAGAATTGCCTCAGGTCTCATAGATAGCTTCTTGTCCATAATAATCACTCCTACAGTATTTTCTCAAATTTTCGACAAAAAATCAACGGTTTATTGTCTAATCAACAGTGGTAAGTTGTCTTTTAAGGGTTTATTTGTTAATATTTTAGAAAGCGGGGGATAAGAATACAATGATAAACTATCCAAACAATAAAAAAACTTATAATAAATTTAAATCTTTTGCTAACAGAGGGATGAAACTAGAAGAGATGATTAATGCTACTAATGAGTACTATCTTGAAAAAGATATCGCCGTTATCCACAAAAAACCAACCCCTATTCAGGTGGTCAAAATAGATAATACGGGTAAGTCTGGCAAAATAATTGATGCGTATTTTAAGAGCCCTTCTACTACCGATTATAACGGTATATACAAGGGTAGATATATTGATTTTGAGGCTAAAGAGACTAATAATAAGACATCTTTTCCCTTAGGTAATTTAAGTGAACATCAAATAAAACACCTTAGAGCCGTTAAAGAACATGGTGGCATCGCCTTTATTATACTATCCTTTAACCACTTTGATGAAATTTATTTACTAGATGCTGATATGGTAGTCGAGTTCTACTATTCAAGTAAGAAGAAATCAATTCCCTATGATATCATTAAGGAAAAGGGACATGTTATAAGAAAGGGTTACTTTAATAAATTAGAATATTTAGAGGTAGTCGATAAAGTATATTTATAAAACTAATCACATCCGGTAAAAATAGACTGAGGGTGATTTTTTATGCTAAAGATAAAAAACAATAAACTTAGGAAAGGTATAGAGATCTCTTTGGTATCTTTTTTAGTTCTAACTGTCAGTGGTTTTCTATATGTTTTATTTTTAATAGTAACTAGTGAAAATCCAGTTCTACAATCAATTATTAGTAAAGAGGTTAGCATTGTCTTAGACGAAGATGGCAATGACATTGTCATGCTAGAGCGAAAGATTGATAATCAGGTTGGTTTTAATGATTTACCTGATGTATTTGTTAATGCATTAGTAAGCGTTGAGGATGTCCGCTTTTTTGAGCATTTTGGCGTTGATTTACCCCGCGTTATTGCATCACTCAGTAACAACTTGATAAATCCAGATAAGATCCAAGGTGCTTCTACATTAACCCAACAATTAATAAAGAATGTCTTCTTGGATTCTGATAAGAAACTAGAAAGAAAAATAAGAGAGGCTTATATGGCTATAGAGATGGAAAATACCCTCTCTAAAGAAGAAATAATTGAGGCTTACGTTAATAGGATTATGTTTGATGGTGTTAATATCGGGGTTAACTCTGCTAGCTTAAAATACTTTTTAAAACCTATAAATGAAGTAAACTTGGCAGAGGCCGCCCTTCTAGCAGGAATGGTTAATGCTCCAAGTTATTATAATCCAGTCAGAAATCCTGCTAATGCGCAGCAAAGAAAAAACCTGGTCTTAGAATTAATGTATGAAAATGGTTATATAAATGAATTTCAGAAAGAACAGGCAAGGAGTGTGACGGTTAGTGAGATGATAAGACAAGGTGAGTATCAAGAACAAACCTATCCCTATCAATCATATCTAGACGTAGTTTATAAAGAAGTAAAACAGTTGACGAGTTTAAACCCTTATACCACCCCGATGGTTATAGAAACACACATGGATAAACAGGTGCAAAAACTTATTGATAACATTCAAAACAATGAAGACTCTAAGATACACTTTAGTGACGATAACCAACAAATAGCAATCGCTTTGATAGATAATAAAAGCGGTGCCTTAGTAGGTGTCAGTGGTGGTAGATTTTATGAAGGTCAACTACTCTTTAATAGAGCTAGTGACATGAAAAAGCAGCCAGCATCAACCATGAAACCAATCTTGTCTTATGCCCTAGCAATAGAGCATTTGGGGTGGAGTAATAACCATGTAGTAGTAGATTCCCCTTACACCTATAAAGGTACTACCAAGAGTGTCAGAAACGTTGATAATCGTTATATGGGTGATATTTTCCTAAGTGAAGCTTTGGGCTACTCTAGAAACACTAGTGCCCTTAAAACACTAGACGAGGTTATTGATAAAATAGGGGTTAGGGCCGTTACCTCATATTTAAGTGAAATCAATTTATTGGATGTAGAACCAGAAAAATTCAATATAACTTATGGTCTGGGTGCACACGAACAAGGTGTTTCACCAATTCATCTAGCAGGTGCCTACTCAATGCTTGCAAGAGGAGGGCTGTATATCGAACCATACACTGTCAAAAAAATAACCCTGCTCGATGGTTCAAACAGGGTTTACACTCCTAGTAGGGAAGAAAAAAGAGTCCTAAAGGAAGAGACAGCCTTTTTAGTAAGTGAAGTGCTAAAGGAAATAGTTACTAATAATTATTGGAATATGGGGACTGTAGCTATAGATAACATTGATATACACGTCAAGACTGGTACATCTAGTTTTGATAACAGTGCTCTAATTAAATATAACTACCCTTCAACTGCAAGTAAGGACATTTGGTATGCAGGATATAGTCCTGATTACACTAATGTCATTTGGAGTGGTTTTGATGAATCCAAGAAAGGTGATAAGAATTACTTCTCCGCAGGCACCGACTCAAGAAAAGGTATTCCCAAACAATTATTTTCTAGAATAATGGAGTTTCAGGCCCGCCAGGAAGATAAAATTAAAGTACCAGAGACTCTAACGAAAGTAAACATAGTTAAAGGAAGCTACCCGTACCTACTACCAGACAGTAACACTCCGAGTAGTATGATAATATCTAGTTATTTTAAAAAAGGGGAAGAGCCTACAACAGTAGTCTCACCCCCTGCAATAAAGGATTTAGATAACCTTGATATCCTCCTTATAGATAACCAAATGGAAATTAACTTTCCTAACAAGTTAGCGTCAATTAGTGACCCAAAGCAAGGAAGGACTATTTTCTCTTATGAAAATATTTATAGAAAAATAATTAATGTATTAGAAATAACTTCTATCTTTGAAGAAGAAGTCGTTTACAGGGGCAGTGAAAATACTTTTACAATACCTATAAACCAAATGAACGCTTATACAATAAAGGCTTATCGCTGTTATGAGAATCACCCAACAATCAGATCTAACGTAATCGAGAAGAGTATCTTTTATTCAAGTTAAAAAGATTCTTTATAATATTTGCAAAGACTAGTAAGTGAACATTGTTCACATTTTGGCTTTCTGGCGACACATGTATATCTTCCATGTAGCACAAATTGTTGATGCCTTTTAGCTAGGTCTATATTTTTGAAGAACTGACTCATTTTCTTTTCAACAACCTCAGGACTATCTTTTTCATTTACTTTACCTAGTCTAGTAGCTACTCTTTTTACATGAGTATCGACCGGGAAATAGTTTTGCTTATAAAACTCTACCAAAAATACTTTAGCAGTCTTATTGCCAATCCCAGGGAGTTTTATTAAATCTTCATAAGTTGAAGGGATTTTTCCACCAAACTGTTCTTTTATTAAACTAGCTATTTTAATAATATTATTAGCCTTAGTTTTACTAAGCCCAAGTGGCCTAATAATACTCTCTATTTTTTCATAATCCTCTTCCTTGATAGAATCAGGATTAGGATAGTTTTCAAATAACTCTGGTGAAATATCATTAACCTTTTTATCGGTAGTTTGAGCAGATAACATGATTGATATTAGCAGGGTATAATCATCTTGGTAATCTAGTTCGGTAACTGGTTTTGCAATCATTTTATCTAATCCATCAATTAGTGATTTCACTGTTCTTCCATCCAATTGATCTTAGCTATTTCTATGGTCTCGTCCATATTCTTGCGCCACTTGTCACTCAATGCACTATGTCCATTTTTAGCTATTTCTTCTCTTCTTTTCCATTCTAGTAATATTTTATCAATGTATCTAACAGTTTTAACCTTTGCTAGCGTAGCAACATTCAAGGCTTCCTTAATAACGCTAACGCTATTACCTTGTTCAAACCATTCCTTAATTGAGTTTACTTCAAATTGGCTTAAAGGCCTACCAAACTCATTTTCAAAAATGACTAGAATTTGATTTAGATCTTTGTTATATGATTCACTCATTTCTTCCCTTTTCAGATTTTCATAGAATACATCCATTAATTTTTTATTTAGGGGTTGAAGACTAATACTGAAATTGTTTTCATCCTCAAGTAGAAGATATCCCCTTTTGATAAGATTGGTGAACTTGGAGTCTACTTCACTAAACTCTAAAGTCATTTTAAGTGAAATGATGTCAGGAGTTATTAGTTTAACCCCTTTTTGTTTTAATGAAAATACTACCAAAATAATACTTACATCTTTCTCGTCTAAACCGATCTTTTTGTAGTTATCTATTAAAACCATTCTCCAGTCAAAAAAATCCATCATCTTATCCATTTAATACACCTCATCCAATTCTATTATTTTTACGATTGTTATTCAACCGCTTAAATTATCTCTACCCTAAGTTTTCGATTATCTTTTCTTTGAAAAGAACATACTTAGTATAACCATTTTCCTTTAGATTGGTTAGTTGATAACCAAAGTTCTTCCTTCTTTTTATTGTAGTTACATTAAACTGAGCAGAATATTCCTCCATCAATTTTACCACCTCAGAGAAATCATCTGCTTCATAAATCAACGCTAGTTTTTCTTTTTTTTCCATTAATAAATTATTTTCACTGATGATTATAAATAGCCTTTCAAAGCCGAACGAAAAACCGACCGCTGGCACATTAAAGCCATTTAATTTCTCAATCATGTCATTGTAGCGTCCCCCGCCACCCGAAGCGCCATCAAAACCAGAAAGGTAGACTTCAAACACACTAGCAGTATAATAACCTTGACCTCTAATGATGTTTATATCAAACTCAACTTGGTATTTACCATTTGCTAGGTCATTGCTATTATTTACAATGGTTTCTACTTCACTTATTACATTATCATTTAACTTTAGTTCCTTTAGACCATTGATTCCTTTTGTTTTTATGTTTGTTAAATCACCTATTAGTTTAGTTACCTTATCATTATCATATTCTTTTTTAATTAACTCAGTTTTAACTCCTTCTAGGCCAATTTTATCAAGTTTGTCTACACTAATACAAATGTCTGCGAATGAGTCTCTATCAAAGCCTATATTTGCTAATATCTCATTTAATAAACGGCGGTCACTAATTTTAAAAGTAAAGTCCTTAAAACCTAAGTTAAGTAAGGTTTGACCGGCAACATAAATTATTTCAATTTCAGAGTTTATACTCTCATCATTAATAATATCTATATCACACTGGGTGAATTGTCTACTTCTTCCTCTTTGTGGTCTTTCAGCTCTAAAGACATCATCGATTTGGATAGACTTAAAGATAGGTAGCAGCTTTTCCTTATTATTTATATAAAACCTAGCAAGGGGAACGGTAAGGTCGTATCTAAGTCCTAAATCTACTAAATCATCTATATTATCAGTCTCTAGATTTAGTTTCTCTCCTCTTTTTAAAATCTTATAAATAAGTTTTAAATTGTCTCCCCCATCGCTACCTAGAAGTAGATCGATATCCTCGATAATCGGGGTTTTAATTTGATTAAAACCATACTTTTGATATGTTTTTAAAATGACTTCCCTTATCTTTTCCCTTACTTCCATCTCGCTTGGTAAAAAATCCTTTGTACCCCTAACTGGTAAAAAACTCTTGCTCATTTCTATTCCCCCTTAAATTAAAAAATCTAACGACCGTTAGATGTTCCTTAAAATATCTTACGGCAAAGTAAAACTACTTGTGCCTATTAGACACAAAATTAACGATGTTGATGGTGATGATCTTTTAAAATATACATAAACTCGCCTCATGAATAATATTAGCATAACCATTTTTTAAAGTAAATGAAAATAAAGCCTGGATAATTATTTCCCATATAATACAAAATTCAAAAAAGCACTCGCACAGTAGATACCTGAGACTGAAGGTGTTAATACGATGCTTGATGGTGGTCTTAGATTAACTCTGGGTATCTCACTAGAGAATACACAGTTGATTTTTCCTAAATCATAGTTTTCTTTCCTGGCCATGAGTCTTAGTTTTTTAGCTAAGGGGTCATTGCTTGTTTTATCTAGTGTCGTTATTTTAATTTGAGATGGGTCTATTCTATTACCCATTCCTAAACTAGAAATAAACGGTATTTTATTATCTAAACAAAGCTTAATTAAATCCCATTTACAAGAGAGAGAATCAATTGCGTCTACAACATAATCTACTCCATTTTCTAAAATTAGTGATGCCTTGCTTGCATCAAAGTTATCTAAATATGATACGACTTCTATTTCTTGATTAATCGCTCTTATTCTATCTTTCATTATAGAAACTTTAGGTTTACCAAGAGTTTCCTTGCTAGCAATAATTTGGCGATTAATATTTGTGATAGAGACAACATCTTTATCTATTATGACTAGTTTTCCTACTCCTAGTCGTACTAATGCCTCGGTCGCAAAACCGCCGACTCCACCCACACCAACTACTGCTACACACATTCCTTTGATCTTATTTAAAATGTCTTCACCAAGGAGTTGTTCACTCCTTGTATAAACACTCTCATTCATCTTCATGTTCCAGGAAAGATAATACTTCTTTAACGGTATTATCAAAGTTATTGAAATCTACATCAAACCAATTAACTCTAAATTGATTATTAAACCATGTATATTGCCTTTTAGCATAGTTCCTACTTTTCTTTTTAATTAAATCTATTGCCTCTTCTAGAGTTATTTTTTTATCAAAGTATAAAAATAATTCTTTATACGAAATACCCTGAAGACTTTGATAATTTTGCCCCTTGTATTTATCATAAATAGCTTTAACTTCATCAAGCAGACCTTTCTCTAGCATTTTATCTACTCTATTGTCTATTCTTTTATAAAGTGTTTTCCTATCCGTTGTTAAACCAATCATTTTGATATCATAAAGTGGTTTATGTTTTTGACTTTTAATAATATCACTTTTTTTAATATCGCTACTTGCTATTTGAAGGGCTCTTATGATCCTTCTTCGGTTGTTAACATGGATCTTATTAGCACTCTCTTTATCAATAGAGACTAATTTTTCATATAGTTCTTCATTACTTATTCCTTCATAAGTTTGAGTTTCCCTTTTTTCCTCTTTTAAGAACGTGTAATCATACAGGGCTGCTTTAATGAAGAGGCCGGTGCCCCCGACTATAATAGGAATCTTGTCCATTTTGTTTATTTCCGTAATTTTCTTCCTAATATTAATTTGGGATTCAAAAACAGAATAACTCTCTTCAATTTCTTTAATATCAATTAAGTGATGTTTAATACCAGAAGTTTCATCTTTTGTTACCTTAGCGGTACCAATGTCCATACCCTTATATATTTGCATGCTGTCAGCACTTATTATTTCAGTGTTAAAGTGTCTAGCTAAGTCTACGCTCAGTTTAGTTTTACCTACCCCAGTAGGTCCTACTATTACAATAACCTTTTCCATCATTAGGTCCTTTTAAACATTTTATCTAGTTCGCCCATAGTAAATAGTATGGTAATTGGTCGACCGTGTGGGCAAGTAAACGGGTTATTACACATTAATAGGTTTCTTAGAAGCATTGACATCTCTGATAGTGATAAGTGGCGATTAGCCTTAAGAGCCGCTTTACAGCTAAGCATTGCTATAGCATTGGAACGAAGATCTCCTACCTTGATTTTTCCTTGGCTATTTAGAACTTGTTCGATAGCTTCCTCGATATACTCTTGTACGTTGGCATCCTTCATCCAGGTTGGGATAGAACTAACTCTAAAGGAGTTAATCCCAAAGGGGCTAATCTTAATTCCTATTTTCTCAAGTTCTGGTATATACTCTATTAATTGAGTGCTTTGGGAAGCCCTTACCTGAATTATTAGAGGTACTAATAAATCGGTGTAGGTCCATCTCTCTTGATCGTTAAAGTCTTCTAAGAACTTTTCATAGTTAATTCTTTCCGCAGCAGCATGTTGGTCAACTAAGTAAAGTGCCTCATCATCATATGCAATTATATATTTACCTGCATATTGTCCGATCGGGATTAATTGGATTCCACTTTCATAACCTTCTCTTTCAACTTGAGAATTATCAATAAATTCAAAATTGAGAGAATTGATTTCTTCATCCCCGGCTTCTCTTACTTGGTCAATGTCTGAAAATTTGGCTTTCTCATTAAAGAAAGTCATTACATCCATCTTTATTTGTTGGTTCTTGTTAACTGCCTGGGCATATACCTTAGGGGCGATCATGTTGTTTTTGAAAACATCACTAATAGCAGACTCAATTAAACTAAGTAATTGAAGTTCTTTGGAAATCCTGACCTCATTTTTACTTGGGTGAACATTGACATCTATTAGGCTGGGGTCCACCTCAATGTTAACTACCGTAATTGGAAATCTACCATCCATTAAATAAGTCTTATAAGCATCAACAACAGCGTTGTGTACTCCTAGTACCCTTACTGGTCTACCATTTAAGATAGTGGTAATAAAGTTTCTATTGGACTTAGATATACCAATAGAACTTGTATAACCACTTACTTCAAAATCACTATCCTTTTTAGAGAATGGTTTCATTTCTCTAGCCACTTCTAAACCGTACAGACTTGCAATGACTTCATTGACATCTCCTCTTCCAGAGGATGAGAAGTTTAGCTTTTCATCTATATACAATGAAAAAGAGATATCAGTGTGAGCAAGGGCGTGTTTTGAAACAATTTCATTTATCCTTGCCAGTTCAGTGTAGTCAGATTTAAGATATTTTAATCTGGCTGGAGTGTTGTAAAACAGGTTCTTAACGTCAATAGTAGTTCCCTTGTTAGCAGAGGTTTGTTCTATTTTCTCAACTTTACCATTTTCTAATTCTACTCGGTATCCCTTGTCTCCGGTAGAGCTAATGGCAACTACCTCGCTAACTGAAGAAATAGAAGGTAGTGCTTCACCCCTAAACCCTAGAGTTTTTATTCTAAATAAATCTTTTATGCTATTTATCTTACTAGTAGCATGTGGTGTAAAGGCATTTAAAAGGTCCTCACGTTCCATTCCCGAACCATCGTCTATTACTCTAATTAAGGTTTTACCTGCCCCTTCAATTTTAACAGTTATATTTTTAGCGCCAGAATCTATCGAGTTTTCAATTAATTCTTTGACCACGCTCGCAGGTCTTTCGACTACTTCACCTGCTGCTATTTTAGTAACCAGGTCTCTTGGTAATATTTTTATGATTGCCATTTATTACACTCCTCTCAATCAATTTTCTTTTTTAATTCATATAAATAGTTAAGTGCCTCTAAAGGAGACATATTTAAAGGATCTAACTGCTTTATCTCTTCGATATAATCAGGGATAACCTCCTTTATTATAACATCTTTCTTATTTGCAGAGAATGGAGCCCTCTCTTCTAATACATTTAAAATATTATTAGCTCTCTCAATTAAGGAATCAGGTAAATTAGCAAGCCTTGCTACATTTACCCCGTATGACTTATTAGCAGGTCCACTCTCAAGTTTATAAAGGAAGGTTACCTTATCGTTCTCTTCATGTACTGAGACGTTTTTGGTAGCTAACCCATCAATTTTGTCCTCTAGGAAAGTTAGTTCGTGATAGTGGGTAGAAAATAGTGTCTTTGCTTTAACATTTAAACAAATGTGTTCTATTATAGCTTGTGCTAAAGCCATGCCGTCATAAGTGGAAGTTCCCCTACCGATTTCATCAAATATAATTAATGACTTTTGTGTTGCGTTTCTAAGGGCGTAGTTTGCTTCCATCATTTCGACCATAAAAGTAGATTTTCCAGTGACTAAATCATCACTCGCACCAATACGGGTAAATATCTTATCTAAAAGACATAAATTTGCTTCATTAGCGGCGACATAACAACCTATCTGGGCCATTATGCTAGTAATCGCGACTTGACGCATAATAGTAGATTTACCACCCATATTAGGGCCGGTTATTAGATGAAAGAAAGTTTCATCATTGATATTAAAATTATTTAATACAAAATTCTCAGGTCCGATTAATATTTCTAAAACTGGGTGGCGCATACCTTTAATTTCAATCTCGCCCTCATTATTAAAATTAGGTCTAGTATATTTATTTATTATTGCCACCTCTGCAAAGGAACTTAGAACATCAATCGAAGAAATGACATCTGCTAAATCTTGAATCTTCTTGGTTTCCTCTTTTATTCTATCCCTTATTTCTAGAAACAATTGATACTCTAGAGAAACGCTTTTTTCTTCTGCTTTCAAAATTAGTTCTTCTTTTTCTTTTAATTCCTTAGTCACAAATCTCTCTGATCCAGTAAGCGTTTGCTTCCTTTGATAATTATATTCTTCTTTAACCATTGGTAAGTATGAGTTGGTAACTTCGATGTAGTACCCAAATACTCTGTTGTAACCAACCCTTAGGTTCTTAATACCCGTTCTTTCCCTCTCTTCTTTCTCGATATTTGCAATGTAAGTTTTACCATTGAAGGAGATTGTTTTTAGTTCATCCAGGTCCTCATTGTACCCTTCTTTAATAATCCCACCCTCTTTTATGGTAAGAGGAGGATTATCTTCGATAGCTCTATTTAGTAGATCAACCACTTCATCAAAGGTATTTATCTTAGTGGATAACACAAATAAATCCATTTCCCCACTGTCTTTTAGTATTTGTTTTATAGTTGGGACTACACTTAGGGATTTCCTTAGTTGAACTAGGTCTCTGGCATTTGCATTGCCATAACCTATCCTAGCAACTAATCTTTCTAGATCATAGACATCCTTAAGTAGGTTTATAACCTCTTTCCTAGAAATATATGAACTAATGAAACTATCAACTATTTTCAGTCTTTCCTCTATCTTATTTAAATCGTACAAGGGATTCAAAATCCACTTTTTTAGTAGTCTAGATCCCATTGCGCTTTTACATTTATCAAGCAACCATAGAAGCGAACCATATTTATCTTCATTTCTAATAGTCCTTACTAATTCTAAATTGTTTTTAGAGTAAGTATCTATTTGTAAATAGTTTCTTTTTTCGATTACATTAGCGTCCTTAATATAATCAAGTTGTCTTTTTTGAGTACTAATTAGGTAACTAAGTAAACGTTCAATAGATTTAACTTGTCTTAGATCTTTTATATTTTTACTTAAGGCAGTGAACTTTTCACTTTCTTCACTTATTTCTTGGTAGGAGATAGTTAGTTTAATGTTTGATTTCAACGCCTCTAAAAGTTCCCTACTGAAGGAATGAGCAACTACTATTTCCTTAGTTTCTAATTGAATTAATTCACTAACGAGACTATCAAGTTTATTATCAATACTCATAACATTTAATTCACCAGTAGAAAGATCAACATAACTAATAATAAATTCACTGCCAGCGTCGTCTACAGATACTAGATAATTGTTTTTGTTTTCATTTAACCCTAAATTTATTAAGGTACCAGGAGTCATAACTTGGACTACATCCCTTTTAACTATCCCCTTTGCTTCACTTGGGTCCTCTAGTTGTTCTACGATAGCAACCTTGTATCCCTTAGAGATCAGTTTTTCTAAATAACCATTCACGCTGTGATGTGGGACACCACACATAGGTATTTTCTCTCCTACGCCAGCATCTCTTCCGGTAAGTACTAATTCTAATTCCCTAGAAGCTGTTTTAGCATCTTCAAAAAAGAGTTCATAGAAATCCCCTAAACGATAAAAAATTAAGGTGTCTTCATAATTTTCTTTAATACCTAAATACTGTTGTATCATCGGTGTATATTCTTTCTTGTTGGACATAAATTCACTCCTAAATCATACATAATTATAACATTATCTAATAAATAGATAAATGAATAGTTTATTTTGTCTTGTTAATATAAAAAAAGGAATCCAATTGGATTCCTTTAAGTATTTCACAGTTTTAACTAGTTATTAAATAAGTTCAATAACTGTTCCAGCACCTACAGTACGGCCACCCTCACGGATTGAGAATTTAGTACCTTTTTCAAGTGCTATTGGGTGAATAAGTTCGATTTCCATTTCTATGTTATCACCAGGCATTACCATCTCTACACCTTCAGGTAGTTTGATAGTACCTGTAATATCAGTAGTTCTGAAATAGAATTGTGGACGGTAGTTAGCAAAGAATGGAGTATGTCTTCCACCTTCTTCTTTAGAAAGGATATAAACTTGAGCCTTAAACTTAGAAAGAGGTTTAACTGATCCAGGTTTAGCTAATACTTGTCCTCTTAGGATCTCATCACGGTTTACACCACGAAGTAATAATCCTACGTTATCTCCTGCTTGACCAAAATCAAGTAGTTTTTTGAACATTTCAATACCTGTTACAACAGTTTTCTTCGTAGGACGGATACCAACAATTTCAACTTCTTCGTTTAGTTTGATAACTCCTCTTTCTATTCTTCCTGTAGCAACAGTTCCACGACCAGTGATAGTGAATACGTCTTCAACTGGCATCATGAATGGTTTGTCTGTATCTCTTTCAGGTTCAGGAATATAACTATCTACTGCAGCCATTAATTCATCGATTGCAGCAACGTATTTTTCGTCTCCTTCTAGAGCTTTTAGAGCAGATCCCCTTACAATTGGAGTATCATCTCCTGGGAATCCGTATTCGTTAAGAAGTTCTCTAACTTCCATTTCTACTAATTCTAGTAATTCTTCGTCTTCTACCATATCACATTTGTTGATAAATACGATAATGTAAGGAACACCAACTTGACGAGAAAGTAGGATGTGTTCTCTTGTTTGAGGCATAGGTCCATCAGTAGCAGCAACAACTAAGATTGCTCCATCCATTTGAGCTGCACCAGTGATCATGTTTTTGATGTAGTCAGCGTGACCTGGACAGTCTACGTGAGCATAGTGACGATTTTCAGTCTCATACTCAATGTGTGATGTACTAATAGTTATACCACGTTCTTTTTCTTCTGGAGCAGCATCGATTTCATCATATTTCTTTGCAGTTCCTCCGAATTTTTGAGAAAGTCTTGTAGCTATAGCAGCAGTTAGTGTTGTTTTACCATGGTCAACGTGACCAATAGTTCCAACGTTTACGTGCGGTTTAGCTCTATCAAATTTTTGTTTAGCCATTTTTATATATCTCCTTTTTCTTTTTTTTATGAAAACTATATATATAATATAGTATTTCTATAACTAAATCAATATTTAACGCTAATTATTCGCGTTGTTTTTTACTATCTTTTCAGTAATAAACTTAGGTGCTTCTTCATAACGATGCATTGTCATTGTGTAGTTTCCTCTACCTTGAGTGAATGATCTTAAGTCAGTTGCATACCCAAACATTTCTGATAGAGGTACATATGAAGTAATAACTTGTTGATTACCTCTAGGTTCAAATCCTTCGATTCTACCTCTTCTTGAACTGATATCCCCCATAGCATCACCTTGATACTCTTGTGGGACAACTACTTCTACCTTCATAATAGGTTCTAGTAATACTGGTTCACATTTTTCGGCTGCCTGTCTTAAGGCAAAGGATGCAGCTAGTTTAAATGCCATCTCACTTGAGTCAACATCGTGGTAAGAACCATCGAATAGCGTTGCTTTAACATCTATTAATGGATATCCAGCGATAATACCTCTAGTTAAGGCGTCCTTTAGACCCTCATTAACTGATTTGATATATTCTTTTGGTACGACACCGCCGACAATTTTATCAACGAACTCATATCCTTTTCCTGGGTTTGGTTCTAGTTTAATCCATACGTGACCGTATTGACCTCTACCACCAGATTGACGAATATATTTCCCTTCACAGTCACCTTCTCTTTTAATTGTTTCACGATAAGCAACTTGTGGAACACCAACATTGGCTTCTACCTTAAATTCTCTTCTTAAACGATCTACGATGATTTCAAGGTGAAGTTCACCCATACCAGCGATAATTGTTTGACCAGTTTCGCTGTTAGTATAGGCTCTAAACGTTGGATCTTCTTCTGACAGTTTAGATAGAGCGACACTTAATTTTTCTTGATCACCCTTGGATTTAGGTTCAACCGCTAGTTGGATAACTGGTTCTGAGAAAGTAATATTTTCTAGAGTAACTTTGTTGTTTTCTGCACAAAGAGTATCTCCTGTAGTAGTATCTTTTAATCCTACTGCTGCAACAATGTCACCAGTGTAGATATCACTTATTTCTTTACGGTTGTTAGAGTGCATTTGTAGGATTCTTCCTAGTCTCTCCCTTTTTCCTTTAGTAGAGTTATAAACATAGGTACCTGAACTAGCATGACCAGAATATACACGTAAGAAAGTTAATTTCCCTACGAATGGATCCGCAGCAATTTTAAATGCTAATGCTGAGAACGGAGCGTCATCACTAACCGGTAGAATAACTTCCTCTCCTGCTTCATTAATACCCTTGACACCTTCAACATCTAATGGAGAAGGTAAGTATTCTACTACTGCATCTAGTAAGAATTGGATACCTTTATTTTTGTAGGCACTTCCAGCAAGTACTGGGAAGAATTCTCCAGTTAAAACAGCTTTTCTAACTACTGCTTTTATTTCCTCGATGGTAACTTCCTCTTCTTCTAAGACTTTCATCATGAAGTCATCATCATAAGAAGTTAATGCTTCGATCAAGTTTTGACGATATAGCTCACATTGATCTTTTAAGTCTGTAGGAATTTCAATCTCAGTGATTTTAAGTCCTTTATCGTCTTCATAAACAAATGCTCTACGAGTTATGATATCAACCACACCTCTTAGATCACTTTCACTTCCTATTGGGAAGTTAATCGGATGAGCATTGGCCCCTAGTTTTGTGTGAAGTGATTTAACACTCATATCAAAATCAGCACCAACTAAATCCATTTTGTTAATGAAAACTATTCTAGGAACACCATATTTAACACCTTGACCCCAAACGGTTTCAGTTTGTGGTTCAACACCACTTTTTCCATCTAACACCGTGATTGCACCGTCTAATACTCTTAGAGATCTTTCAACCTCTACAGTAAAGTCTACGTGACCGGGAGTATCAATAATATTAATTCGATGTTCTTTCCAATACGTAGTGGTGGCAGCGGAAGTGATAGTGATTCCACGTTCTTGCTCTTGCTCCATCCAGTCCATTGTTGCTGCACCTTCGTGAGTCTCACCAATTTTGTGGTTTATCCCAGTGAAGAACAATATTCTCTCAGTAGCGGTTGTCTTACCAGCATCAATGTGTGCCATGACGCCGATATTTCTAGTTTTTGCTAACGAAATACTGCGTGACATATTTTTCCTTCCTTTCCTTTAATAATTACCATTTGTAATGTGCGAATGCTTTATTAGCTTCGGCCATCTTATGGGTATCTTCTTTTTTCTTAACTGATTGACCAGTTCCATTAGAAGCATCAATAATTTCTGCTGCTAGTTTATATTCCATACCTTTTTCATTACGAAGACGTGCATAGTTGATCAACCATCTAAGTGCTAGAGTTTTTCTTCTCTCATCGCTAACCTCAACCGGGACTTGATAGTTTTGTCCACCGACTCTTCTAACTTTTAATTCAAGTACAGGCATGATATTTGCGATAGCTGCTTCAAATACTGCTTCTGGTTCTTTTTTAGTTCTTTCTTCAATTATTGAGAAAGCATTATAAAGTATTGATTGTGCAGTACCTTTTTTTCCTCCAATCATAATCTTATTAATTAAACGAGTAATTAGTTTCGAGTTATAGACCGGATCTGGTAACACGTTTCTTTTTAGGATAGTTCCTTTACGTGGCATATATATCCTCCTTTCATATTTTTATTTTAGTTTTTTGCAGGTTTCTTTGTTCCGTATAGGGAACGTCCTTGTCTACGGTTGTTAACACCAGCAGTATCTAGAGTACCTCTAACAATGTGATATCTTACACCAGGTAAGTCCTTCACTCTACCGCCACGGATTAATACAACACTGTGTTCTTGCAAGTTATGTCCGATACCACCGATATAAGCAGTAACTTCCATACCATTACTTAATCTAACACGAGCATATTTTCTTAGAGCTGAGTTAGGTTTTTTAGGTGTCATTGTTCCAACACGAGTACAAACTCCTCTTTTTTGAGGACTAAATGTAAGAGTGTTCTTTTTCTTTAATGAGTTTCTTCCTCTTCTTAATGCAGGTGATTTAGGTTTTTTCTCACTTTTGCTTCTTCCTTTACGGATTAATTGATTAATAGTAGGCATTATTGTTTCTCCTTTCTAACACACAACTCCGGGTGTTTTATTTTTATCGATAGTTAAAGACCCATAAGGGCCTATTAATAACTACTGAAATATTTTACAGTGTACGTGCATGTTTGTCAAACATAATATTACTTATTTGCTTTTTATTATAAAAACTTCAATTAACAAAGTACTACTTATAATTTTATGCAGTTTCTATTAAAATAAACAAAATTTTATTCTTTTAGTTTTTTTCCGCTGGCGTCGACATCGATTGATCCAGTTAGGATCATAATTCCTTCAACCAATCCCCAAATTCCAGAAATTATCGGGCCAAAAATAAGAAGAACACCAACAGTCCCAAGAAGTAATTGGGCAACGGCTTTACCAGTGTATCCTAAATAGAAGTTGTGAACTCCCCAAACACCTAAAAATATACCAAGTAACCCAGCACCAATCTTAGATTTAGCCTCTGGATCTACCGCAGCATATTTTTCTGTTGGAACACCACAGTTAACACACACTACCGCTTCATCGTGAATTTCTTTACCACATTGTCTACAATACATAATAATTCCCCCATATTCATATTTATATGCTTATCGATGATTAAACACACTAAAATTATAATATATACTTGAACGTTAGTCTAATCATTAAGTTAAAATATAAAAAAAGAATATTATAATTCATATTCCTTACTTATGATAAAACCAAGTTTTATCTATCTTTTGAAGATATATTATCTAGTTTGGTAAAGGTATTTTCTATCTTATATGTCTCACTGGACATATTTTGGACAAATGAGCCTTTTTTACCTAGTGTATAAACAAGTTCAGGATTACTCTCTAATTCTTTAGTCCTTTCATAATAGACACGTTTGGTTTTTACCTAGATCAGCTGTATTTTTACCGTCTTCTATATCAATTAATGTAACATCATAGTAAATAAAGTCTTCACCAATGCTAGGTTTAGTAATATCTTTAATGATTCTCTTACTATCGCTACTTAAATTAGTCCTTTCAATTTGGTCACTTTCTACAATTTTCGACTCTTTAACAACATCCAAAATCATAGTCAGTATCGACTGACTATTAAGAGTTTCATGCATAGTTTTAGAATCAAGCATTTTCTTTACCTTATAATATGAACTCTCATCTACCTTATATTTAGATTTAATAAAGTCTATAGGATGACCGTCTAACTTTATCGCATTACCAGTAAAATAGAAGAAATATTCATTACTTAATTCAGTAGCCTCAAAGAAGTCAAACTCATATTCTTTTACTTCTGCATCACTAGCAAGTTGAGAGGATAATTCATTTTTAAGTCCTTTTAAGTCATTACGATTCTTACTATCTACTATGAAGAAGGGAGTAAGAACACTAGCTGCGCCGATTATTGCAAACAATAATGTAACTGCTGTATCCTTATCCATTGGGTAATCTTCATAATCATGTAGTGGGCTTGTTGCTTTATTCTTTTGGTTTTCCATTTTATCTCTGCTATGACATTCACATATATATTATATTTAATCCTTTGACTATGTATATGAAAAATCGCCAAAGGCAATTAGTAAATTTTTTATAATAAAAAAGCCTGGCGACGTGTTATTCTTGCAGGGTTGCCCCAACTACCTTCACCGCTACAAAGCTTAACTTCTGTGTTCGGAATGGGAACAGGTGTTTCCTTTGTGCCATTGTCACCAGACATTTAGAGAGATTGATCTCTCAAAACCAGATATTATTATTACT
>DUOF01000089.1 GCA_012839015.1 bacterium | reverse complement strand
TTTCACCTGGATCTTCTTCGAGACATTCGTAATTACCGTTTGCATCAGGTTCATATTCACGGTCACTAAAGATACAGTAATCCCCGGACCCTCTACTACTAGTAGTTAGTAATATAAAACTCTCTTTGTTTTCCTGTTTCTCTCTTAATGTCTTAAAGTAATATTCATCCTTTTGTTTATTAACAAACAAGTCATCTTCACCAAGCTCTATTACTTTATCTTCCTCGGCAACTTGAAAATATTCTAAACTTGTGTGATTTATGTATTCATATTTTATGTTATCAATAATAGTTTTACGGAAATTGTTTTCTAAATTACCACCAGCACTGTTTAGTGTACTAAGCGATATATTCTCAGATAATTCACTATAATGGAAAAAAGCAATTGATTCAGTGTTATTAATTGCATTTGTACTATCTACCCTGACGTCTTTGGTACTACCAATAAATATATTTAATCGAGAATACATTACTTCCTCGGCACACTTATAACTTCTTCCCTCATAACACACACCTTCTTCTATCCAGCGTGCATACCTAGTGGAGTCATTAATTAGTCCATCTTCAAATTTTTCAAGGTTATCTTCACTTAGTCTAAGCACTACGAAATCATAACCACTATTAATGTGTGATTTATAAAGAGATTTTGACATTGTTAATACTCCCCTATTGGAGGTATTATTTATTTGAGGCTTATACACCGTTTTCCCGCCACCACCAAAATCAAGGCTGCAACCAGCCAGGACAAAAATAAGGAGAATATTCAAAAATCTTTTCATATCATCACATCCTACCCCTATTTTACTATTTCTAAGTCTTAACATCAATAATTAATCATGTATTTGCATGATTAACTGTTCATTAAAAAGTCCTCTCCTTTAATGACTTCACTGCTTGCGAGTTCATTATAATCTTGTTGTCTAAGAGCTTCATAGACTACGACCGCTACACAATTGGAAAGATTCAAACTCCTAGCATCTCCCCTCATTGGTATTCGGTAACAATTGTCTAAATCCTTTTTTAGAATATCTAGAGGTATTCCACTACTTTCCCTGCCAAACATTATAAAATAATCTCTGTCCACATCGTTGAAGTCGATGCTACTATGGGGTTTCTTACCATACCTCGTTATATAAAATATTTCTGGATTCTTATTTGTTTTAATAAACTCCTCATAACTTTCATAATAGTTGTAAGATACATCCTTCAAGTAGTCTAACCCGGCCCTTTTTAGGCCCTTATCATCAATAGTAAAAGTAAGTGGTCCAATTATATGGAGCTTGCTATTACTGGCCATTGATGTTCTCATTATGTTACCAGTATTCAAAGGTTTTTCAGGCCTATATAAAACTATATTAATCATTTTCTTCCTTCTCTCTTATTTGAGTATAAGAAAATAATTGTTTATTAACAAGAATTTATATATAAAAACTACAGTTGCCTGTAGTTTAATTTCTTATATACCACATTCAGAGGTATTATCAGCGCGATAGAAACAATGCCTTTTATATCTACCTATTAAATCCCCCCAGAACCTTTCTCTACATGGATCAGTTCTATATCCCGGGTTCATAAAGTAAAGGGCATGATTAGCAGGTTCTGCTCTCCAAAAGTCAACTGTCTTCTGAGCCATATCCTTTATTTTTGAGTTAATCGGTCCATTATACATTTTATTGTTATATCCTTCAAAACCACCTGGGGTTTGCATAATTACTTTCTTTATACTGGTTAGATGTTTAAAAGGTATACAATTTGCTACCGCACGGTTAACTACTACATTGCCTACAAGCATCATACCGAAGTTGCCTTCACCAAGTGCCTCAGACTTCATTAACCTTGCCAGCATCTCTACTTCCCTCTTTGTGTGTTTCATTCTTGGCATACTAATCACCTATTTATATATATGCGTATGCCTCATTTTGTTTACTTTTTGATAAGTTTTTTGACCCTTATTCTTAATTCTTCTTTAGATTGACTCTTATTTAAGCAATCGCTAATTAATACTGCAATTTCCCTAAATTCCCTCTCCTTAAATCCAAGGCTAGTCATCGCTGGACTACCAATTCTAATACCTGAGGTTACATTAGGTTTCTCTGAGTCAAAAGCGATCATGTTTTTATTACATGTGATGCCGATATCATCAAGAAGTTTTTCTGCCATTTTACCTGTTACCCCGAATGAGGCCTTGGTATCTATAAGTAGTAAGTGGTTATCACTGCCGCCGCTTACCAGTTTCACATTATTTTCTTTAAAGTAGTCTTCCATGGCTTTGATATTATTTAGAACCTGCTTTTGATAGTTAACAAAGTCTTCACTTGCCGCTTCTTTGAAACAGACAGCTTTAGCTGCTACTGTGTGCATAAGAGGTCCACCTTGAATACCAGGGAATAAACTCTTATCTATCTTCTTGCCATGCTCCTTCTTACATAGTATAAGTCCGCCCCTAGGCCCTCTTAAAGTCTTATGAGTCGTCGAGGTAATAAAGTCAGCATGCCCTATTGGAGAAGGATGAAGCCCGGTTACAATTAGACCGGCTACATGGGCGATATCCGCAAGTAGATAAGCATTAACTTTTTTAGCTATTTCACCGCATCTTTCAAAGTCAATTGTGCGTGAGTAGGCACTTGCGCCTACTACTATTAATTTAGGTTTATGTTCTAGGGCTTTTTTCTCTAGATCATCATAATCAATCATTTCAGTTTCTTTATTAAGACCGTAACTAATAATGTTGTATTCAACACCGCTGAAGTTTACTGGACTTCCATGGGTTAAGTGTCCACCACTATTTAAATCCATACTAAGGATTGTATCTCCCACATTTAAGAAGGCTTTATACACTGCCATATTGGCTTGTGAGCCACTATGAGGTTGAACGTTTACATGGTAATCAGTTTTAAATAGTTTTTGAGCCCTCTCAATAGCTATATTTTCAACTTGATCCACTACTTGGCACCCACCATAATATCTCCTACTTGGGTAGCCCTCTGCATATTTATTAGTTAAAACACTTCCATTAGCCTTTAAGACATCTTTGGAAACAAAGTTCTCTGATGCTATAAGTTGGATATGAGACCTCTGTCTTTTCTTTTCATCTTTAATTAATTGTTCAATTATTTTATCTTTCATATTATCACCTGTTATTAATATAAGTCTTTATGACCTATTTATTCAATTAAAAAACTAGCTTAGTTTTTACCTTTGCTAGTTTTATCCTTCTCTACTAATACAATCTTTATTTTCTTAAATCTTAACTTCTCCCTAATGAAGGAGGAAAGCATGCTTGGTAGTTTAATTAGGAAGTCTATTAATGTATTGGTTAGTACTACTAGTAGAGCTACTAATAGTAATTGAGGCACATCTAAACTTACTAGTTCTAAGAAATCTCTTATAGGGGCAAATGTTATACAGGCAAGGAAGCCTAGGGTCATCGCTCCAAAGAGTAATCTTCTTAGTAAGTTAAACGGTGTACAAATACGTTTCAAGACAACTAGGAAGGCAAAGGTAGTAACTACTAGCGACATTGTCGATAGAGTCTTAGTACCAATCCCTAAACTATCCTGCAGTAAGAATAACATTACGAAGTTAAAGATGATTACTAATGCTCCAGGAAGGGCGTTTTTCATTACGTTCATAAAGAAACTGCCTTTAATCCTATTATTGTTATACTCTAATGCGAGGATAAATGCTGGTATACCAATTGCTAAGAATTCAATGACGTTCATTTGTTTTAACTCGATTGGATATGCTAATTTAGTACTCATAAAGAAATTAGCATAGATAATTATAAGTGATAGGGCTATTGTGAATATGGTTTTAGTTAGGAACAGGGTTGCTACCCTTTCAATATTATTGATAACCCTTCTTCCTTCTTGAACTACTTTAGGCATTGAAGAGAAATTAGAATCTAATAACACTAGGTGTGATACGTTCCTAGCCGCCTCACTACCACTTGCCATAGCAATACTACAGTCTGCTTCCTTTAGAGCTAGGATGTCATTGACACCATCTCCAGTCATAGCGACGGTCTTCCCTTTTTCCTTTAAAGCTTTTACTAGCACTTTCTTTTGTTCTGGGCTAACTCTTCCAAACACTGTGTATTGGTCTGCGATTTCTTTTATACGTTCATCGCTAACTTTATCTAGACTTATGTATTTATCCGCATTTTCAATACCTGCTCTTTTGGCGACCATTGAAACGGTTAGAGGATTATCTCCTGAGATTACCTTTACACCAACACCACTGTTCTTAAAGTATTGAATGGTTTCAATCGCATCTTCTCTAATAGTGTCTTCAATTAGAATCATAGCTAAAGCTGTTGGTTTTAACTTTTCTACATCCTTATCATTCTTGATTACTTTTTTATCGTGTGCTAACAAAAGTACTCGATAACCTCTTTTAGCTTGTTTGTTTATCTCATCTGTTACTGTTTTATTTTGTGTCTTTAAGATAAACTCAGGAGCACCTAAAAAGAAAGTTCCGTGTTTATCATAACTGGCAATACTTTGTTTTCTAGAGCTAGAAAATGGAATGACATGGGTTGCTTTAAGTTTTTTACTTTTACCAAATTCCTCTAGTAAAGCTCTAGAAGTCATGTTGTCATCATTAAGACTGTTTTGCATCATTGAAATGATTTGTCTAACACTTAGATCAGTGGTGTTATTAAACTCCCTAGCGCCTTTAACACTCATCGAACCGTCTGTTATAGTACCTGTCTTATCTAGACAAAGCATATCGACTCTAGCAAGCATTTCAATACAATAAAGTTCTTGTACTAGGGTGTTTCTTTTTGCAAGTTTAATGACCCCGACGGCTAGAGTGATACTGGTGGTCAAGAATAGACCTGATGGTATCATCCCGATAACCGAAGTGGAGGTTCTTACTACTGCCTCTTTATAGGCATCTAGTACAGTAATATCTGCAGTAGCGCTGTCAAATTGAATGTTAAACATTAGGTATGTAACCGGTACTATGAAGATTAAGATTACCCTGATTATAATATTTAGAGACCTTAGTAGGTCTGATTTTGGTTTTTTATATACTTTAGCTTGTGAAGCTAACTTTTCAATGTAACTATCTTTTCCTACTTTTTCTACTTTAGCTTTACAGGTTCCAGAAACTACGTAACTCCCTGAAAGTAGCATAGCGCCCTTCTTCTTAACAATAGAGTCACTCTCACCAGTAAGAAGAGATTCATTAACCTCCACGACACCGTCTTTGACGCTGGCGTCAACACTTATTTGTTTACCTGGTGTTAGTAAGATAATATCATCTAGGACGATATCTTTAACACTAATTTCAATAGTTTTACCATCACGAATCACCTTCGTGGTCGGGGCAGAAATTAGTGATAGTTTATCGATCATTAATTTAGCTCTTATCTCTTGAATTATTCCGATTATAATATTAGCAGTTACTATCACCATAAAGAATAAATCTTTATAAGCACCTACTGAAATTAACCATGTGGCAATAATGAAAGTAACAAAGTTAAAGACTGTAAATATATTCTGGAAGATTATCTTAGGGATAGTTTTTTTAGATCCAGTTTTGGTTACATTAACCAAGCCTTGTTCGACCCTTGTACTTACTTGTTCACTAGTCAAACCTTTTTCTAAGTCAGCACGAAAACGGGAAATACCAAGTGAACTTATATGGTCTTCATTATCCTTCAAAAGTTCATCTTCTGAATCCAACTTTTTCTCGTTTTTCTTTTTCATTTATTTTTCACCAACTTATTCAATGTATAAATTTTACCACTTTTTGACACCCTTATCAATAAAGGGGTAATTACATTATTTACTTTTCTTAATATTATAGGTTAATTTACTTTGATAGTCTCCTATTTTGGAACCATTAATGAATAAACTATAGGAAGACTCGACTTTGCCTTCGTCAACATCTAGCACATTCGTTTCACTAGCTCCCATAAGCGAATATCCATCAAACTCAAATCTAAAGTCACATTTTTTGTCCTTATTTAACCCAATTTTATAGGCATCATCCTTAATAATCTCTAACTCATTATCTCGGTAGACATATTTATATTTATCATCTTTAGTTTTAAAGAAAACAGTCGTAGTTTCACCTTCTATTTTTAGGTAGCCTTCACCATGTCTTTTAATATTAGTGATTTCACCTTCCTGATTTATTTTACTTTCTAAGGTTACTTCTATTAAGTGTTTCATTTTATCACCTAACTAATTATAAAAAAATATAGTAAAAAAGTATATATATTTAGGCCCCTCCAATACTAAATACAGGTGATAGAGTGAAAAAGAGACATATTATTATCATTGGTGGTGTTTTAATCTTTGCCTTTGTTGTAGGTATTGTGGGTTCTCTACCTACCCCCGTTATTACCAAGAGCAATAACTTAAGAATATATGATCGCTCAAACAACCTCATTTATGAGGAGGTATACGGGGTAAAAAGTAAGTACATTGAACTTGAGAAACTACCTTCATATGTTCCTGCTAGCTTTATAGCTATTGAAGACAAAAACTTCTATAGCCATAAGGGTTTTGATTTTAAAAGAATTATAAAGTCTTTTTTTATCAATCTTACCTCCTTTAAGATAAAGGAAGGGGCGTCGCCCATCTCACAACAGTATGCCAGAAATACGATGCTTAGTAATGAAAGAACACTGTTAAGAAAAATAAAAGAAGCTTATTATACTTTTAAAATTGAGAGTAAGTATTCCAAGCAGGAAATACTAGAGGGATATCTAAACAGTCTTTATTTTGGTCATGGTATTACCGGTATTGAGGGTGCTAGTAATTTCTATTTCAATAAGAGTGCAGAACATTTAACCCTTAGTGAGGCCACCGTATTAGCAGCAGTATGTAATGCTCCTGCGGTGTATTCTCCTAGTATCAATCCAAAGAATACCAAAGTGAGACAAAATAAAGTTTTAAGGAAGATGTATGACTTAGATTTTATTAGTGAAAAGCAGTATTATGATGCAGTACTGGACTCCAATGAGTATTATCTAGAGAAGGATAATCCTGATAATTTTTATTATTATCGAGACGCAGTCATTCAAGAATTGGTTTCACTCAATCTATACGAGAACAAAGCTAAATTAAAGGGTTTAAAAGTTATTACTAATATTAATATAGATTTAAATAGTAAGATAAATGAAATAATTGGCAAGCATAAGCCAACGGATGAGGACATTCAGGTGAGTGTTGTAGTAATGGAGCCCTTTAGCAACAAAGTTTTATCACTAAATGGAGGTTTTGATTATAATCTCTCATCTTTTAATCGTGCCCTCTCTTCTAAGAGGAGTGTCGCTTCAACTATAAAGCCTTTACTATATTACCTAGCACTTATTAATAATTTTAACCCAACTACTAAACTAACAAGTGAAAAAACTAATTTCTATATAAAGGACTTTGGTTCCTATTCACCTAGCAACCCGAGTGA
>DUOF01000088.1 GCA_012839015.1 bacterium | reverse complement strand
GTAACATTCACATGATGTTTTGCCTCATGGAGTTTGGACAATAAACATACCGTCTCAACGTGGAACGTCTGAGGAAACATATCCACAGGTGTGACTTTTTTGACCTTATAATTACTATTATTAACTATATAATTTAAATCTCTAGCTAAAGTTGAAGGTTCACAAGAAACATAAACAACTTTTTCAGGATTTAATTTTATCATAGAATCTAAAAAGACTTTTTCCGAGCCTTTTCTAGGTGGATCAATAAAGACAACATCAACATTGATATTTGATGCTGCTAGTTCTTGCATAAACCTAGATGCATCTTCACAATAAAAATCAACATTGTTAATTTTATTATTTCTCGCATTCTTTCTAGCATCTTTAATCGCATCTTCTACTATTTCAACACCAATAACTCTTTTTGCTTTCTTAGAAGCAACCAATCCAATTGTACCTATCCCACAATAAGCATCTAATACTGTTTCAGTACCTTTAAGATCCGCAAATTCAATTGCTTTATTATATAATTTCTCAGTTTGGATTGGATTTATTTGATAAAATGATTTAGATGAAATTCTAAATTTAATTCCACATAAATAGTCTTCAATATATCCTTTACCATAAAGTACTTTTTCCTTTTCTCCTAGAATAACATTAGTACTCCTTGGATTTATATTTTGAACGACTGTTTTAATTGATGGATATTCTTTAACTAAAGCTTTTACTAAATTATCCCTACTCCTAAAAGAGTCAACATTAGTAACTAAAACAACCATGACATCATTTGTAAAGACTCCATTTCGAATTAAAACATGTCTAATTACTCCAGTTCTTTTATCTTCATTATAAATTTCAATTTTCATCTCTTTAAAGAGTTTCTTTAATGTATTTACAATTTGGTCAGCTATATCATATTCGATATCACAATTATCCATATCAATAATTTCATGCGTTCCCTTTTTATAAAATCCAGCAATTACTTTACCTTTTTTATTTACTCCATAAGGAACTTGGACTTTATTTCGATAGTTCCACGGATTATCCATTCCAATACAATCATCAACTTTAACATTAATTTTTCCTATTCTTTTTAATGTTTCTTCAACTTTATTTTTCTTAAACTCAAGTTGCATCCTATAAGACATATGTTGAAGATGACACCCTCCACAATGATAATAATAACGACATTTAGGTGTCACTCTATCTTTACTATCCTTAAATCTTTCAACTACTACTCCTTCATAGAAGTTTTTTCTTTTCTTTGTTATATGAACTCTTGCTTCTTCATCAACTAGTAAATAAGGCACAAAAAAAGTTTTACTTTCTCTTTTACATACTCCCAAACCTTCACTAGTTAAATCTTTGCAAGTTAAAATCAATTTTTCATTCATTTATACCACCTAAAATATTATAGGTCATTTAACCATAAATAAAAAGAAATATCATAAGATTGGGCAATTAACAAGGGTGATAATAACATTATAAATCACATATTTTTAAATGAACAAAGAAGGTGAAAATATGGAAAATTTAAGAGTTAATTTAAGACCGATAATTAGTGGTTTAAACTTGCCTACTGCTATTAAAACAACAATTATGCCCAACGATAACAAAGAAACTTTATTTGTAGCAACTCAAGTAGGTGAAATCTTTTATTTAAAAGATAATAAAGTTGAACTATTCCTAGATTTAAGACCTCATGTTATTAAACTAGGCTCAAATGGTGGTTATGATGAAAGAGGGTTACTTGGTCTAGCTTTCCATCCATTCTTTTATGAAAATGGTTTATTCTATCTCCATTATTCTCTAGCAGGTACTCAAGGAAGCGGAGTTATACCAAGTTCTTTTAAACCTGATCCATGTAATAAAGAAACATTAAACCTTAAATGGACTAATAGAACAAAACAATTTGACCATATCGATACGGTTGAAGAATGGATTTATCAAAAAGGCAAAACTCCTACAAAAGTAAGAACTTTATTAAATATAAGACGTCCTTACTCAAATCATAACGGTGTTCACAGTTTAAACTTTTCTCCTCAAAACGGTAAGTTAATCTTAACAACAGGTGATGGGGGAGCAGGTTTTGATCCATTTAACTTAGCACAAGATGATTTAGAAATCGCAGGTAAAATACTTGAAATTGATGTTGAAAAAAAAGGTGTAACAAATAATCCAATCGTGGTTTCTAGATTTGATGAATTACCAATACCTATTTTAGAAATCATATCAGTTATGGTAAAAGGCGTTAGAAACATCCCAGGAATTACCTTTAAATGGGAAAACAATCAATTCACTAAATATGTAGGTAATGTGGGTCAAAACTTAGTAGAATCAATTTTTTCATTTAATCAATATACATCGATACCTGCTACTAACATTGTAAATGGTAATTATAATAAAGATAAGATTATTAACCTTGGATGGAGACCTTTTGAAGGTACAATACCTACTTCTTTTGTTAAGCCTTGCCAAGATTCTTCTTTAAATGAAAAAGTTATAGCCTACTATCAAGAAGCAATTAATACATCAACCAAACGTTTATTACCATTAGTTAGTTATTATCATGATGATGAACGAGCAAATAAAATTAAAGGAACTGCTTTAACTGGATATATACCTTATTTAGGAACTGAAATTAGTCGTTTAACTAACCATTTAGTCTTCATTGATTTATTAAGAAAAGAAACAAACCCTCCTAGAGGTGCTTTATTATATACAAATCTAAACAGTGATTTTAAGACAAATGATTATGGTATAATCAATGTTAATTATGATTATAATAATCAACCAGCCTTTTATGTTAGTTTAGGTAGCAATATATCACAAACAAAACTCTATCTAGGTGTCTATAACTCAATGAATGTTACTAATTTAAATCAAGGAACTATTTTCGAAATAATCCCTTAATATGAAAAGAGATTTAACTTTTAACTAAATATATAAGTAAAGGTAGTATTTTAACATCATTAACAGTTTTATTACAAACTTCTCCTGTTTTTTTACCTATTATAGGATTATTTCTTAGTCCACTAAGTACTTTACCCGTTGCCTTAGCTAGTTATTTTAACCTATATTTAGGTATCCTTGTCTATTTATCTTCATTTATCTTAATCTTTATATTTAGTAGCCAAGAAGGTTTAATTTTTGTATTTTCCACTGGTTT
>DUOF01000087.1 GCA_012839015.1 bacterium | reverse complement strand
TTAAACTAATTGAGTCATTTAACTCTCCTCTTGAGTATTCAAATTTAATTGTCTGACTTTCTCCCTCTTCACTAGGTTTAAAATCAGTTAAATAAGCAAATAATTGTTCACTTCCTTCAATATCACATCCTGTATTACAAGTGTTCTCCTTGCCCCCTGTAATGGTAATTCTAGTGATTAAATCGTCAGTCCTAAGTCCTGACTCATAGGCAAGAGATCCTTCTTGCACTTCGATTAAGGCTCTTTCTTCAATATTATTAATACCACCACTAAAAACAACTACACTAATAAGGAAAAGTCCAAAGATAAAATTCACCACTGCACCCGCTACAACTACAATCGCTCTTTTCCAAGCTTTGATCCCGTTTATAGTTCTCTCATATGGTACTTTAGTTCTCTTTTCATCCTTATCATCTTCTATTTCCTCGCCAGCCATTGCTACATAGCCACCGATTGGTAAACATCTTAGAGAATAAGTAGTCTCAGTATCCCTCTTAAACTTCTTTTTAACAATTGCCGGACCCATACCCAAAGAAAACTCATGGCAATAAACGCCGAAAAGCTTTGCAAACACAAAGTGTCCTAGCTCATGCACAAAGACTAAAACTGAAAGTGATACTAAAAATATAATCAAGTTTACTATAAACATCATTTTTCCTCTTTTCCATTAAATAAATAACATTAAAAATATATGTAAAAAACTAACGATAATAACATTAAAACTAATGCCATCTATTCTGTCTATTATTCCCCCATGTCCTGGAAGGATATTAGAGAAATCTTTTATCTTGAAAGTCCTTTTAATTAGACTAAACATTAAGTCCCCTAACTGGGCAGTAATAGTTAAGACTAGAGTCAGTACTATTACCAACAAGTAATTAGGTAGGTTGAAACTAGTATTAAGCGCAAGCCCAATAAAAGGAGTGGTATTATTACTAGTAAAGATTGGGAAGAATGCTGACACCAGCAACCCAATTATTACCCCGAAGGCGATTCCTCCGATTGAACCTTCGATAGTCTTTTTAGGAGATATCCGCTCGTTAAGTTTATTCTTGCCGAACTTACGGCCGATGAAGTAGGCAAATATATCTACCGACATAGTTGTTAGAATAAGATAAAATATAACGTTCGCATTGTCGTTTAGTCCCCTAAGATAAATTATACCACGACCAAATATAGAGAAGACAAGATGCATTACTACTAAGTAATTTACATCTTCAACCTTTATGTCCTTATTAAATATAGCAATGGTATATAAAACTAAGGTCATAATTACTGGATAGTAAATAGGATAACTTAGGAATGTTTCATTGATTGTTGCATAATCAAAGAAGGTGAAAAATAGTGTTGCCATAATAAGTGGGATACTTATATAAGGGGACACTTTCTTAACCTTGGTCACCTCATATAAACAAACACCAGTTAGCGCTATCGAGGCGATAAGGAACGGCACCCCTCCAATGAATAGTAATGGAAATACTATCAGTGCCATTAGTGTTCCAGTAATTATTCTTTTTTTCATAATTTTAATCCCCCAAATCTTCTTTCTCTTTTTTGATATTCTTTGATTGAATTAATAAATTCAAGTTCGTTATAGTCAGGCCAGTATACTGGTGTAAAGTGTAGTTCACTATAGGCTAACTGCCATAGTAAGAAATTTGAAAGTCTTTTCTCCCCGCCTGTCCGAACCATAAGGTCAATGTCAGGTAAACCCTTACTCATTAAATGGTTTTCCACTCTATTATAATCTAATTCTTCAATATCTATTTTACCATTTTTATAGTCTTTGCTAATAGTTTTTATAGCATTAAGTGTCTCTTCTTTTGAACCGTAATTAAGGGCTATATTTAAAATAGTACCCGTATTACCGCTTGTCTTTTCTCTAACCTCTTGAATAGTCTTTCTAGTATCCTCATCTAGAATACTATGATCACCCATAAAGGTAATTTTAACATTGTCCTCGTTGAATCTTTCCTCTTTTAAGTATTTTCTTACTAGGGCAAATATTTCATCTATTTCTTTTTGAGGTCTAGACCAGTTTTCAGTAGAGAAGGCAAAAATAGTTATTGCTTTCACTCCTATTTTATCAGCTGTCCTAACCACATCACTAATTCTTTTAACACCTTCTTGGTGTCCTTTTGATCTGTCCAATCCCCTTAGGGTTGCCCATCTACCATTACCGTCCATTATAAGGGCAACGTGTTTAGGGATATTACTATCTAATGATTTAAAGATGTATTCATTAAGACTCAAGTTTGTTTCCCCCTTTTAGTGTAAAACCCACGTAAGTGGGTGTAATACACACGGTTAAACTGTGACTAAAAATCTCTAAATAGTCATTATTTCCTTTTCTTTAATACTGGTGATTGTATCTATCTTCTTGATAAATTCATCAGTTAGCTTTTGAACTTCAGATTCTAAACTTCTCCTCATATCTTCTGAGGTATCCTTGTCTTTTTTGATTGTGTCATTAGCATCCCTACGGATGTTTCTGATAGCTACTTTATTTTCTTCATTTATTTTTCTAACTATCTTGACCATATCTCTTCTTCTGTCCTCAGTAAGTTCAGGAACACTGATTCTGATAACCTCACCATCATTGATGGGGTTAAAACCAAGGTTAGCTTCTGCTATTCCTTTTTCGATATCCTTTAAAGTAGATTTATCGTAAGGTTTGATAAGCAAGAGACGTGGTTCTTGCACAGAAATAGAGGCCACTTGGTTAAGTGGTGTTTTAAAACCATAATACATAACTTCCACCCTATCAAGCATACTAGAAGTAGCTCTTCCTGTTCTAACTGAGGATAATTCTTTTTCAAAGACTTCAATAGTTTTGTTCATTCTCTGCTTTGCATTTTCAATAATATTTTCCATTTTTTTCACTCTCCTATGAAGGTTCCAATATCTTCACCTTTTACAATGTCAATTATAGCATTTTCAGTTGCCACATTAAAGACTATCAAACTAGTTTTATTTTCTTTACAAAGGGTTATACAACTTGAATCTACAACCTCCAAGCCCTTATCCAGTATTTCCTTATAAGTTATTTTCTTATACATTTTATAATCCTTGTTTTTCCTAGGGTCTTTGTCATAAACTCCATCAACCCCGTTTTTAGCCATTAAAATAATATCGGCATTTATTTCACTAGCCCTAAGTGCGGCAGCGGTATCAGTAGAAAAATAAGGGTTGCCTGTACCACCTGCAAAGATAACCACCCTTTTCTTATTTAAATGAGAAAGCGCTTTCAAATAATAATATGGCTCACAAACCTGATTTATGCTTATTGCACTCATCACTACGCTCTCAACGTTTATAGCGTCTAAAACAGCTTTAAAGGCCAGTGAGTTGAAGATGGTAGCAACCATACCCATGTAGTCTGCTGGCGCTTTCATAATTGAAAACTCTTCACTGTAACGACCCCTGAAGATATTACCCCCACCTATTACGATTCCTACTTCTTTATTCAAATTCACTAATTCTTTTACTTGGTTGGCTAAGTTAAACACAACATCTTTATTTAACACTCTAGAATTATCGCTATTGCTACCCATAAGCGCCTCACCACTAAGTTTAAGTAAGATTCTCTGATACATTTTTTTCCTCCTAAAAAAAGGTGCTTAGCACCTTATTTTTCTACTTGGCTGTAAACTTCTTGAGCGAAGTCATCTTGCCTTTTTTCTAGTCCTTCACCAACTAAATAACGGACGTATTTAACTACGTTAGTGTTATTGTTTTTAAGGTATTGTTCAACAGTCATTGATGTATCCTTTACAAATGGTTGATCTAATAAACATATTTCTTTTTTCCATTTATTTAGTTTTCCCTCAACGATACCCTTTAAAACATTTTCTGGCTTATCCTTTAATTTTTCATCATTCTTAGTAGCTTCTAGTTGAATCTTTCTTTCATTTTCAACTTCTTCACTAGGAATATCACTTTCTTTTAAGTAAGTTGGGTTACTAGCAGCGATGTGCATAGCAATATCTCTAGCCACTTCTTCGTTATCAGTGTTTTCTAAAACAGTAATAACTCCGATTTTTCCTCCCATATGTAAATAGGTACCGAAAATATCATTATCACTCTTTTCGAACAAGTCTACTCTTCTTAAAGAAAGTTTCTCTCCGATAGTAGCAGTATTACCTACAACTAAGTCGTTGACAGTTCCGTTTCCACTTTTAGCAGCAAGCGCTTCTTCAGCATTTTTAGCTTTAGCAGCTAGAGCACTCTTAGCTACTTCTCTTACAAACTCGATAAACTTTTCATTTTTAGCAACAAAGTCTGTTTCTGAGTTCATTTCTACTATTAGGGCACTGTTGCCATCTGTAACTATATCACAAAGTCCTTCAGCAGCAATTCTATGTGCTTTTTTAGCAGCTTTAGAAATTCCTTTTTCTCTTAACCAGTCAATAGCCTTATCTAGGTCATTATCGGTTGCTTCAAGAGCTTTCTTACAGTCAAGTATACCTGCTCCAGTACTAACTCTTAAAACTTTTATCATTTCTGATATATTCATAGATATAATCCTCCTTCTATTGGTTTTCTTTTTGTACGTTTTCTAATTCTTCTTTAGTTTCGCTCTCTTCATCAGATTTATACGCTACTAGTGTTTCTCCACCTTTTGCTTCTACAACAGCATCAGCAAATAGAGTAACTAATAACTTAATAGATTTAGTTGCATCATCGTTACCTGGGATAATGTAATCAACATCATCTGGATCACAATTTGTATCTACTATTCCGAATACTGGAATTTTTAATTTTCTTGCTTCTTTAATAGCAGTTTCTTCGATCCTAGGATCGACAACGAATAAGGCATCAGGTACTTTTCTCATTTCTTTGATACCGCCTAGGTTCTTTTCTAGTCTTTCTGCTTCTCTTTTAAGAGCGATTACTTCGATCTTAGGTAGGATTTCGAAAGTACCGTCTTCTTCCATTTTTTCAATATCTTTTAATCTTTTGATGGATCTTTGGATGGTTTTGAAGTTGGTCATGGTTCCACCAAGCCATCTATTGGTTACGAAGAATGATCCACTTCTAAGTGCTTCTTCTACCACGATTTCTTGTGCAGATCTCTTAGTACCTACAAATAAAACCTTTCCTCCCTTTTCAACGATTTCTTTTAGTGCATAGTATGCCTTCTCTATCATTGCAGCTGATTTTTCTAGATCGATAATATAAATACCATTTCTAGCAGCAAAGATGTATTCTTTCATCTTTGGATTCCAACGTCTTGTTTGGTGTCCGAAATGAACTCCTGCCTCTAATAATTTTTTAGAAGTAATTACTGGTGCAGTTTCAGTTTGTACTTCTTGTTTTGTTTCTTCACTCATTTGGTAAAGTTCCCCTTTCTTTTGTTTTCCCTCCATTGTTATAATTTTTCCACTCTAAGTAAGAGCACATGAAAAAATTAATCAAACAATGTGTGTATTGGCTCTATAGCCTGGATTATTTTAGCATACCAATATGTTTTTTACAATGATTATTGATTTCTTTTATATACGACTACGTAGAGATATAACTTATTTACTTAGTTTATTTTCCTCTTTTTCTAGTAATTTATTGTTCTCTTTTTTAATTTCAGTTTTACTGCCGTTGGAAATTCTTTCCTCTAGATACTTTATTTGACTTATCTTTTCTTTTTCCTCTTGTTCATATCTTTCTAGCATTCTTTGATATTTTTCTACTAACTCAGGGTAATAAGGGGTTTCTATTTTATTCCCCATCCTACGCTTGGCAGGTTTATTTACTGGGATTAAATTAACAATTTTTAAGAATGCGGTCATAAAGCCTGCGACAAAGACAGACATTGTAGCTGGCATCCCGATAGGGATCCCTGCTGGAATTAGAGCAAGTGACAAGATAGCAAAAACTGCTAGGGCATTCCTGTCTAGTGTATACCTCTTTCTAGGGCCCGCTGGTTTATCGCCGTTAGCTATTTTTTCTTTTATATTTGAGATCATTATCGAAATAGTTATCATTTTTTATCTTAGTGAGTGCAACTCTCCCTCTAATTTTTCCAACATTCTTTTATCTTTTTCGTAATTGTCCATCTGCACACCCCATACTCTTTAAATTACTAAGTATCTACTTAACGATAATTACTATAAAATAAAGTTTTTTTCTTCTTTCTTAGGTGTTACTTCCGGAGCTTGTTCGGCCGTAGGTCTAGCATCTGCCATAGCATTACCTGATATTCTTGCTTGTAAATATTTTATTTGCTTTTCTTTTTCATTTATCTCTAAAGCGAGTTTTTTCTCTAACTTTTCATAGTATTCGATATCTCTTAAATTCAAAAACTTCTCAGAATCTTTAGCGTTGTCTTTTGCAGCTGGTTTATCTTTTGCTTTATGAGGTGGAATTACCTTAGCGATTTTAAGTAGTGAGGTTCCTACACCTGCTGTAAATAACAAGTATATGAAAGGGATTCTAATAGGGATAAGGAATAATAACAATACAATAAAGGCTGCTACAGCATTACCATCTATGGAACTAAGGTCAACACCTTTTTTCGTGTTAGCATTTGGATTTATTGGTTTTTCCGCTTCCTTAAGCATTGCATCACGGGAAGCTTTTTTCTTAGCATTTAAAAGGGCTAAATCTTGTTGTAGCTTTTTTAGTAATTCTTCATCCTTTTTCTTGGCTTCCACAAAAATCACTTCCTTCTTCTATAATTATATAGTATGTGAAAGATTTTTTAAACTACTTTTTTGCCCTAGGGTGGGTTTTGTCATAAACTTTATGAAGTAATTCATTCGCCACATAGGTGTATAACTGGGTAGTCGACAAACTAGCATGCCCTAGGAACTCTTGGACCACCCTTAAGTCTGCACCATTGTTTAACATTGTAGTAGCAAATGTGTGTCTAAAACTGTGGGGGTGAATATCACTATTGCCAAATAGCTTTCTACTGATTTTTTCAATTATTAGTTCAACCCCTCTAGTGGTTAACTTCGTCCCATTCTTGTTAATAAATAGGTGTTTGCAGTCATCTTTTACTTTAATTTGTCTTTCATTTTTCATATATTCTGTTATAGCCTCGCCCGTCTTGGAGTGGAAGGGAATAACTCTTTGCTTATTACCTTTACCTTTAACAATCAAAAATCTATTTTCAAGATTGAGGTCATTCAATTTTATATTAACTAGCTCACCAACCCTAATACCAGTAGCGTAAAGCAACTCTATTATTGCTTTATCACGCAAGGCAAAATTGCCCTCTCCCTGATACTCTAATAACTTAACTATTTGTTCATCACTTATAATCGAAGGGAGATTTTTCTCCTTTTTCGGGGAGGCAACTAAGTTTATTGATTCATTCTTCTCTATTCCCTTCTTGTTTAAGAAGTTATAAAAGCTTTTTAGGGATGAGAGTTTGCGTGAGACTGTTGTTTTCTTTAGATCCTTTAGATATAAGTTAGTAAGGTAACTGCTTATTAGCATTTCATCTACTATCTCAACGCCTTCTTGTAAATAAAAATTATAAAAAGATATAACATCTCTTTTATAGGCGTCTAGAGTGTGTTTGGAATATTTTCTTTCATTTTTTAGATAATCTAAAAATTTAGTAATGTTATCATAATCCATTTTAATCACCTGTTTTCATATAGTGAATACGGTCCAATTATTTCTCTACTTTTTCTTTTCAATCTTTTCGATGTGTTTACATTTAGGGAAATTACTGCAACCATAAAACTCTCCATATCTTCCCTTCCTAATCAGGAGTTTTCCTTCTTTACAAGTCGGGCATTCTGGCGCATCCTCTGGAATTACTTTTTCCTTCTTCTTAATATAATCACAATTAGGTCTGTCTTCACAAGTAATGTATTCACCATATCTTCCGTGTCTTTTAACTAGGGATTTATGACACTTTGGACATTCCTCATCTATTTTTTCTAATTCAGTACCAGTCATATTTTTATATGCATAGTTTACTTTTTCTTTAAATGGTTTGTAGAAATCACCAAGAGCTTTGCTCCTGTCCATTTCCCCTTCTGCTATTTTGTCTAGTTGATTTTCCATATTAGCGGTATAGTTAACATTAATAATATTTTCAAAGAACTCTAGTAACTTTTCATCCGCTTGTAAGCCACTTGTTGTCGGGTGAATATATCCTCTTTGTACTTCAACATACCAGCTTTTTTTAAGTGATTCGATGGTAGAAGCATAAGTAGAAGGTCTACCAATACCTAGCTCTTCCATCGTTTTAATCAAACTACCCTCACTATAACGATAAGGTGGTTTAGTCTTATGCTCTTTAACCTCTATTTCATCAACTAAATACTGTTCGCCTTCTTTTAATTCACTAAGGGCTACATAATTATTATTTTCATACTCGCCATATAGCTTTTTATAACCATCAAAAACTAATTCTTGCCCATTAGCAAGGAACTTGTTTCCATCCCTAACAAAGATAGCGTCAGTGTTTTTAACAACACTGTGTTTCATTATTGAGGCAACAGCCCTTGTCCAAATTAATTTATATAGATTAAATTCATCTTTAGTTAAGTATTTTTTAACTGATTCTGGGGTGTTTTCTACCTGTGTTGGACGAATGGCCTCATGTGCATCTTGTACTCTAGAGTTTTCCTTTTGTTTTTTAGCAAATCCTAGATAGTCCTCTCCGTAATTTTCATTAATATATTCCCTAGTTGCGTAAACAAACCCGCCTCCTAGTCTAATAGAGTCAGTCCTCATATAAGTTATTAAACCAGTAGAACCTTTCTCTAATTTGACACCTTCATACAGTTTCTGTGCAACACGGTTAGTCTTAGAAGCTGAGAACCTAAATTTATGAAATGCATCTTGTTGTAATGAAGAAGTTGTAAACGGAGGGTAAGGATATCTTTGTATTTCCTCAGTTTCAATCTCCTGTAATGTTAACTCCTTGCCTTTATAATCTAGTAGTTTTTCTAATTCATCTTTTTTCTCTAACCTTATTTTTTTCTTTTCATCATCTACTAGCTCAAGTTTTATTTTTTCTTTGTTTAGAGTGGCTTCTAAACCATAGGTTGTTTCTTCCTTGAAATTAGTAATTTCTTTTTCCTTCTCAACGATTAGTCTTAGGGCTACAGATTGTACCCTACCTGCAGATCTAGTATGGATCTTTCTTTGCAGTAAACCTGAAAGTTCAAAACCGATAATCCTATCAAGGATCCTTCTAGTTTCCTGAGACTTAACTAGATTCATATCAATTAAACGGGGGTTTTCTAAAGCCTCGTTAACTGCTCTTTTAGTTATTTCATGAAAGACTAAACGTTTAGTTTTATTAACATCTAGGTCTAACTCATCTGCTAAGTGCCAGGCAATAGCTTCCCCTTCTCTGTCCGGGTCAGTCGCTAGATACACTTCATCAGCATCATCACTTATTTTTTTTATATATGAAATTGTTTTCTTTCCCCTAGGAGAGACAACATAATCGGGTTCAAAATCATTATCTACATCAACCCCTAAGGAGCCCTTACCTTCTAAAGATAAATCACGGACATGTCCCTGGCTTGCAACTATTTTATAATCCTTACCTAAGTATCTTTGGATAGTTCTTGCTTTAGTGGGTGATTCTACTATTATTAGTTTCATTTTATTCCCTCTTTCTTTTTTTACTATAAGTTAACAAAATTATTTAGTCAACCCCTTTAATTATTTAAAATTTAATTGGTATGTGAATTCTTCTAAGATATCTTGAACATTTTCAGTTAATTTTGCCCCACTTTTTATGAGTTTATTACAACCACTTTCTTCACTCGCTCTTTCAGGCACACAAAAGATATCCTTACCTATTTCTAACGCCTTATTAACGGTAATCATTGTACCGCTTCTAATTTTTGCTTCTACCACTAGTATACCATTACTAAAGGCAGCGATTAGACGGTTACGAAGAGGAAAATTATCCTTTTTGGGGTTTATCCCACTTGGATATTCACTAATTATCAAACCTTCGTTCTTTAATATATCATCATATAATTCTTTATTACTCTTAGGATAACACACATCTATACCACTACCTAGAATAGCGATTGTTTTGCCCCCATGTTCAAGACAAGTTGTATGCGCTATAGCGTCTATGCCTCTTGCAAGTCCGCTGATAATGATTACTTCTTTTTCAACTAATTCCTTTACGAGCTTGTTAGTCATCTTTTCTCCGTAGTCACTATGATCCCTGCTCCCTATTACCGCTACCATAAGTCTTTTATCATTCAGTAATTCATGGTTGCCTCTATAAAAGATGGCGAACGGAGGACAACTAATGTTTTTAAGACTACAAGGATAGTTAGCATCTAGTATGGTAATACATTTATCTTCGATGCCCTCTACCACTCTTTCCACTTCTTCCATATTCACCCTTTCTTTACTATTGATTGCTTGGTAAATATTCTTCCAGTCACCCTCATACTTAACTACAAAGTAGAGTAAAATATTTCTCATTTAAAAACCTCCTATTTAATTAAATAAGAGGTTCAATAATTAATTCCTAACTATATTTTTTCAAAGAGTCAATTTTCTTTCGTTTGTTAGTGTCTAAAATCTTTTTCCTGATCCTAAAACTCTTAGGAGTAACTTCTACTAGTTCATCATTATTAATATAATCAAGACAGTTCTCTAGAGACATTTTAGTAGGTCTTTTCAAGACCACAGTAGAGTCTTTAGAGGCACTCCTCATGTTAGTTAAGTTCTTACTCTTAACAACGTTAATAGCTAGATCGTTATTATGATTGTTCTCCCCGACTACCATACCCTCATACACTTCATCTTTAGGTTCTATAAACAGAGTTCCTCTACTTTCCATTTGACCTATTGCGTAAGCGGTTGCTTTGCCGTTCTCAACAGCAACTAAAACACCATTTTTCCTCTCTCCTACAAAAGAGTTTTCTTGTTTGCGATATTCTTTAAACGAATGTGATAATATTCCATATCCCTTAGTTAGTGTTAGAAAATCAGTACTAAAACCGATTAAACCTCTAGAAGGTATCAAATAGTTTAGGCGACTAAACTCATTCATATCGTCCATATTTTCAATAAGGCCACCTCTTGCACCTAGAGCCTCAATTACTCCGCCCACAGTGTCAGTAGGGCACTCTATCTGGACCGTTTCATATGGTTCGCTGATTTCTCCATCTACTTCCTTTAAGATAACCTTAGGTTTTCCAACTTGAGTCTCCATGATCATATATATCTAAAGCCATAACCACAAAACCTCTACGCGACATTTCAATCGCTGGGGCATCTTGCATTTCTTTTGAGTTTAGATAACCATGAGTGGTAACTATACCTGCTCTTGGATCTTCACTGCTCGCACCCCTTGGAACATAAAGCAAAGCACTTAGTGTCCCTCTTTCTGTTTCAATTTTAATTCTTTCAACTCTAACTTGATAAAACGACGTGTTAAACATGTTAGCTAAAAAGCTGCCCGCAATGCAAAGAGCAAGTGCCAGCAACAACCAAAAGCCCGGTTTCTTTAATTTAGCTAAGTTTTCCCTACTTAAACTCATAAAGTCCTCCCTTTCTATAAAGTTTCAATCTGATTTTATTTTTACCTTCTAATCAGACTTTTATACAGGAAAGACTTTATTTTAATTATAGTTATCTATTTTAATAACTCGATCAACTCAATTTCTTCAATAATTCTTATATTCAACTCCTTGGCTTTATCGAGTTTACTACCAGGATTCTCTCCTAAAATTAGATAGTCTAAGTTCTTAGAAACGCTTGATACCACATTAGCACCTAACCCTTCTAACTTATCTTTTATCTCACTGCGTGAATAGTTACTAAGTGTCCCTGTTACAACCACACTCTTGTTACTAAAGAAAGAATCTGTCTCGCTTTCTCTTCCAAGATAGACAGTATTAACCCCTTGCTCAATTAGGTTATTAATCATTTTAATGTTACTTTCATCTTTAAAGTAATTATAGATATTAAGTGAACTAACTTCTCCTATATCTTTTACTGCTTTTAAATCCTCAATACTAGCGATTGTTAGATTAGCTAAAGTTTTAAATTCCTTGGCTAGCACTCTGCTTGTTTTTTGACCTATTTCACCAATTCCTAGTGCAAACAATAACCTTTCTAATGAGTTGTTCTTACTATCCTCGATAGAGGTTAGCATATTATCAATAGATTTCTCACCATACCCTGATAACTTAACCAGTTCATCACGGTGCCTATATAGGGAATAGATTTCATCTATTCTTTTGATAAAACCTAGGTTATATAAGTCTTCAACTACTTTTTCCCCCATACCTTCTATATCCATGGCAAGTTTGGAACAGTAGTGAATTATCTTTTCTACTTGTCTTGCATCGCAATCATTATTAGGACAATAGTGAGCGGCTTCCCCGTCCCTTCTAATAAGTTTAGAATCACATTTAGGACAGTATTCAATCATCTTAAATTTGATTTGGGTATTATCTCTGTCAGTAGCTACACTCTTAACCACCTCGGGAATAACGTCCCCTGCCTTCCTAATAATGACATTATCATTGATCATAATGTCCCTTTCCTTGATGAAATCCTCATTATGTAACGTAGCCCTTGAGACAATTGAACCTGCTACTAGAGCGGGTTCTAAGACCGCATTTGGGGTTATCTTACCGGTCCTTCCGACTGTATAAATAATATCAATTAATTTAGTCTTAACTACACTAGCAGGAAACTTATAAGCAATTGACCATTTAGGTGTCTTGGCTGTATAACCAATTTTATCATGTAATGCCATATCATTAACTTTAATAACAATACCATCTATTTCATAATCTAAATTATCTCTCTTACTTGATTGTTCCTCAATGAATTTGATTACCTCATCAATGTCTCTACACACTCTTCTCTCTTTGTTGGTTTTAAATCCTAACTCATCTAGTCTATCAAGAGCTTCACTTTGCTTAGTAATACCAAAGTCACTGGCATTAACAAATGTATAACAAAACATATCCAGGTTTCTACTGGCTGCAACTTTAGAATCTAACTGTCTTATTGAACCACTAGCAGCATTTCTAGGATTAGCAAATAGACTCTCATTGTTTTCTTTCCTTAGCTTATTTAATTTTTCAAAGTTTTTCTTACTAAGGAATACCTCTCCTCTAACTTCAAAGGGTTCTTTAGTTTTAACCTTAAGCGGGATACTCCTGATGGTTTTTATATTGTGAGTTACCTCTTCTCCTTCAATTCCGTTGCCTCTAGTGGCACCATAATTTAGTTTTCCATCGATATAATCTAAAGACATGGCTAAGCCATCTATTTTTAACTCTACTATGTATTCTATCTCTTCAAGTGAGGTAGCTTTTCTAATCTTTTGATCAAAATCTCTAATTGAGTTAAAATCAAAAGCATTTGCAAGGGACAACATATCCCTTTTATGGGTGATTTTATTAAACTTACTAACGACCTCACCTCCGACCCTCCTGCTAGGAGAGTCTGGATCATACATATTAGGATGCTTGTCTTCTAGAGCTATAAGTTCATTCATCAACATATCAAACTCATAGTCACTAATACTTGAATTATCTAGAACGTAGTATTCATAATTATATCTATTTAAAAGAGTCCTCAACTCTTTTATTCTGTTTATTTCCTTCTCCATAATGTCCTCCCTAAACTTTAGTAATTGAACCGTGGTTTGAAAGTAGGGTCTTGATCCCTACTCCACTATCCTTAAAAGCTACCTTAATATAAGTGTCATTTATAATCTCTATTATTACTCCAAAACCAAAGTTGGCATGATTCACTTGGTCACCATTTGACCATTTAATGTTATTAGCCTTATTAATTGGGCTAATACTTTTGAAGGTCCTTTTTGGTCTTTCATCCCTGATTATTTTTCTTGGTTTGGCAACCTCTAAATCGATTACCTCTTTTATAAATCTTGAGGGCTTGTTCCTCCCCTCTGCGCTAACATAACTAAAGCCGCGATTGCTAGATAGGAAGAGTCTCTCCTTTGCCCTAGTAAAGGCTACGTAGGCAAGTCTTCTTTCTTCCTCTTCCCCATCTTCACTCTCTTTTAAACTCCGATAACTCGGGAAAATACCATCACACAAACCAACAACAAACACAAACGGGTACTCTAACCCTTTGGCAGTATGGACCGTCATAAGTGAGACGTAATTACCATCTTCTATTTCATCTTGTGATGAATACAAAGTTATCTCTTGTAAGAAGTTAGTTAATTTAGGATCTTCGTTATTGTTTTCAAAGTAAACTAAATCATTAATTAATTCTTTTAAGTTATCGATTCGTTCATGTTCTTCATCCTGTTCTAACTTCTCATAGTACTTAGTTTCTCTAAGCAAGTTGTCAAGAAGTTCACCAGGTGAGAGCTTGTCAACATGGTCAGTATATTCATTAATTATTTGTATGAATTTAGCTATTTGGTTTCTGGCTGCAATCCTACTTATATAATCTAGGTTGTTACTGATAGCCTTAAAGAGTGACATCTCTTCTTTATTAGATTTACTTATAAACTTATTTAAAGTAGCCTCTCCAACCCCACGTCTTGGTTCATTAATAATTCTTAAAAGTGACAAGTCATCACTCTTATTAACCAATAGTTTTAAATACGCGATCGCATCTTTTATTTCTTTACGGTTATAGAAGCCGACACCACCAAATATTTTATACTTAACATTCTCTTTGATAAGCGCCTTTTCAACTTCCCTAGATAAATAATTGGCCCTGTATAGGATCGCAAAATCCTTATACTGGTACTCACCTTCACTAACAATTCCTTTAATAGTTCCTACTACGTAACTAGCCTCATGGAACTGGGTTTCAAAACTCCTATAGAAAACATCATCCCCTTCTTTATCAGAGATTAGGTCTTTATGGACTCTATTTTGATTGTTTTTTATAAGCTTATTAGCTACATCTAGTATTGGTTTAGTAGAACGATAGTTCCTATCTAGGACAATTGTCTTAGTACCCTCATAAGTTTTTTCTAGGTCGGCAATTATTTTTATATTCGCCCCTCTCCAAGTATAGATAGTTTGGTCAGGGTCACCAACAACAAATAGATGGTTTTGTTCCCCAACGAGTAACTTGACTAACTCAAACTGTAAGTCGTTCGTATCTTGGAACTCATCCACTAGAATATGTCTGTATCTATTTTGCCATTTAGTTAATGTCTCTTTGTGTTTAACTAATATTTTATAAACTTTTAAAAGTAAATCATCAAAGTCTACACTGTTCATCCTTTTTAGGCGTCTTTCGTATATTTCAAATACATCATTCTTGTCTTTTTCTAACTCTTCGCTAAAACCGCTAGATATCGTAAATTCTCTGTTATAGTAATACGTCTTACGATATGAAATGTAATTACTAAGTGTCTTAACTTCTAAATAGTCCTTATGAAAGTTTTTCTCCTTAACAATTTCTTTTAACAACCTTTGCTTATCTTCATCATCGATGATATTAAAATCACTATTATAGTTTATTAGTTTAGATTCTTCTCTTAAGAATCTAGCACAGAAGGAGTGAAATGTGAAAATATATGGTTTGCTATCGAGGTTTTCTAGAGTATTGAGAACCCTCTCCCTCATTTCATTAGCCGCCTTATTGGTAAAAGTAATCGCTAATATATTGTAAGGCCTTACACCTTCCTTTATTAGATGAATAATCCTTGAGGTAAGTACTCTGGTTTTGCCACTGCCAGCGCCTGCTACTATTCTTAAATACTTCTCCTCACTGATTACCGCTTCTTTTTGATTTTTGTTTAATTTTTTCAAGTATTCCATGTTTGTCTCCTAACTGTTTAACAATAAAATTATATCATAAGGGGACCATTCTAACAATTTTAAGACCCCAAAAAACTAGCCATTAACTAATAGATATTTTTGAAATCCATAACTATTAAAATTATATAAAAAAACCTATATGGTTACATATAGGTCTTAATTTATTTTGTTTCTTCCTCAGCCTCAACTTTAGGCTCTTCTTTTTTTTCTTCTGCCTTCTTAGGTGTTTCTTTTTGTTCTTCCACCTTTACTTCTTCTTTCTTGCATTTTCCAAAAATTCTGCTAAATAAACCCACTCAACTCACCCCCTATAAGTTTAATCCTTAATATTAACAGTCAAATATATGATTTTTGACTACATATTAGAATGATTAGTCACGATACAATTCGATCTTGTTCTTATCATTCTTAGTAGTGAAAAATTCACCTGTTAACACATCTGGATCACAACGAATAATCATACTTCCAAAAGAAATATCTCTTTTGGAGGTAACCTTGTCTATCGGGCGAGACCGATACATGAAATATAGGAATAAACCATTGCTTTCTCTTTTAAGTCTACAAATAAGTGATTCAGAAATATACTCATCTCCGGTTATTTTAACCTTTACATCATCAAAGTGTTGCGTGACCTTCATTTCAAAACTAGTTTCAGCTCCAACTTCATCGATTGCTTTACCTTTCCAGTTACCACTTATATCAATAATATTATGAATTGAATTAAATGGAGGCATCCTCCAAAAAATATGATTGTATAAAAAGTGACCAATAAATATAATCGTGGCGGAAAAGGTTGCTATTTGTGTAGCAAGTAAAGTATCGTCTCCTGGATTAATTACTAAGAAAAGTAATAAAGCCAAGAAGACGGTTAACATAGCCATCAATCTATTTCTTCTACCCATTGTTATCTCCTATTTTACAAAACTTGTGTCATCTAAACTCTTAGTGAAGACTTCAGGACCTTTTTTCTTTGCCCTATTAAGACGGGCTATAAATTTCATAGTTGAAGTAGTTATACCAAATATGGTAGCAACAGTAACTATAAACATTAGATAGGTAGAAATACCTTCAAGGGTAAACTGAGGTTGTGGTCCTCTAGCAATACGTGGCCAATCAATTGGGAAATTACTAATACCAAAGAACTCTCCCTTAGGAACCTCAAAGATAATTTTCAAATCATTTAAACGCTCACCAACAAAAGCAAACATAGGTCCGTCACCTTGTACACTAGCAGCATAAATATAAAATAATACGAATGATACCATAAATATCCTTAGTACCCATCTAGTTGAGAAATATAATCTTTTTGTTTCTTTTTTAAATACTTGTGCAAAGAATTGTCGCGGGTTAGTGACTAGTTCCGCGCTGCATAATTTATGCATGTAGGAATCTATACCTTTAGAATACCTTCTCATTAAGGCTCTTATTCCATTTCCGATATACGCTATTAGAACAAAAGCGACTATTAAAACAATTAAAAGAGCTACTATTATTCTTCTATCTCTCTCAGTTAACTTAATTAAGAAATTTAAGTAAGGTAAGAATCTAATCATTATTCTCTACCCCCTAAATTGTTTTCTTCGTATGGAGAAGAGTTTTCTGCTCCTAAGTTAGTTCCACTATTAACTAGAGTAACACTCTTTTCTTTCTCTATTAGAACACTCATTTCTTGTTTTTCTAATTCTCTCTCTAATTTGGTTTTCTTCGAACATCCCCCACCAAAGAAGAAAGATACTACCGAATAAACCTCACAAACCAAATAATTTAACATCGTATAGGCTAGAAATATTGCAAAGTACGCCAGGATAAACGGACTTAAAATAGTATATAGGATCCCCTGGCCAAATAATTTAAAGAATTCAAGCATATTCTCACCTCTATTTTATATAACAAAACTATATTCTTATTATATACACAACTTTATTATACCTTTTATCTCTTAAAATGTAAAATATTTATCAATAAAGGTAACAATATTAAAATTATAATTAATGGTAGGAAAACTACCTCCAAGATACTAAACAAATATAATGATATAAGGGCAAATAATATAAGCAGTAATGTCGTTGCTACTTTATATTTAAAATTTGTAATACCTTCTATCACAAAAGGAATGAGAAAGACATTACAAAGCAGGATAAAAATAACCACTAGATCACTACTAAACAAATAAGTAGTGATCACACCTGCAAGGGAGATACCAAGTCCTGCTAAGAACCATCTAGGCGTCTTCTCTTCCCTCTTAATTGTATAATTAAATTTATTTAGTTCCTTTTCACTGATTATATGCACTAAAAATGACTGAATGATAGCTAGAACAAATAAGATAACACCCATTATTATATATGCAGTTTCACTATCGCTAGAAAAGAATCTCTCCATAACACCTAATAAATCAAACTCAATAAAGAAGAACTTAAAACTAACTAAGGTTATAAGCAGACTAATAAAGTGAACAAGAGAAGTTATATATATTAAACTCAGTTCCTTAACACCTTTTTTCCGTAATATTCCATAGCTTATACCTACAAGTAAAGCAGGAAGAATATAAATGAATGTATTGATTGGGTCAAACAAGAAACACAAAATAAAAGATGAAAGAGCAAAGACAAACACTGAACGTCTATTAGTTTTAAGTGTATAGAAAGACGAAACTAAAGGTAAAAAAAGAAGTAAAATTAATTCACTCCCAATAATTATTTTGCTGATAAAAAGAAACAGTAATTGCAAACAAAGAAGTAACCCCCCTAGTGTCAGATCATTACGTTTCATTATTCAAATATAGAGATTATTTTTAGAGTAATATTAGTTAAAAAATAAATTATTAAAATAATATTAACTACAACCAAAAAACCCCTAACTCTCCTCTTAGCTTTTATTTTCTTAATCTGTCTTGTTTCAAGTAATTCCTTATTCATTTACTTACTCCTAGTACTTCATATTTTTAGGAGTTCTTGGGAACGGTAAAACGTCCCTTATATTTTGCATACCTGTTAAGTACATAATTAATCTTTCAAAGCCGACACCAAAACCAGAATGGTAGCAACCGCCATATCTTCTAAGGTCTAAGTACCATTGCATGTCTTCCTTATTAATATTCATTTCATCCATTCTTTTAACTAAATAATCATATCTTTCTTCTCTTTGTGATCCACCTACTAATTCACCAACAAAAGGTACTAATAGGTCACAAGCTGCAACTGTCTTTCCATCATCATTTTGACGCATATAAAAGGCTTTAATATCTTTAGGGTAATTAATCAAAAATACTGGACCATCAATAACCTTTTCACAAATATATCTTTCATGCTCAGACTGTAAATCCATACCCCAAACTATGTCTTTATTTTCAAACTCTACACCATTCTTTATAGCTTCTTTTAATTTTTCAATTGCCTCGCTATATTCCATTCTAGCAAATTCACTTTTTTCTACCTTTTCTAGACGAGCGATAAGTCCCTTATCAATTCTCTCATCAAGGAATTTCATTTCTTCTGGACAATGATAGAAAGTATATTCGATACAATACTTAATAAGTGATTCGATTAAATTCATATTATCTTCTAGATCTGCAAAAGCAACCTCGGGTTCTATCATCCAAAATTCACTTGCGTGTCTAACCGTGTTAGAGTTTTCTGCTCTAAATGTTGGACCAAAAGTGTAAACATCTCTAAAAGCAAGAGCGAAAGCTTCAGCATTTAGTTGTCCAGACACCGTTAAAGAAGCCTTCTTACCAAAGAAGTCTTTATCATACTGAGCATCTTTTCTAGTAGTAACTGTGAATTCTTCTCCTGCACCTTCTGCATCATTACCGGTAATTATCGGTGAATGTACATAAATAAAATTTTGGGATTGGAAAAACTCATGTATTGCCATGGCTAATACGCTCCTAATCCTAAATACCGCTCTAAAAGTATTGGTCCTAGCACGAAGGTGAGATATTTCCCTTAGAAATTCAAAACTATGTCTCTTCTTTTGAAGTGGATAGTCGTTATCGCAATCCCCTTCTAAAACTATGTCTTCAACTACAATTTCAAAAGGTTGTTTACTATTAGGGGTAAGCACAAATTTACCAGCAACACCGATTGCGCTCCCGTTGCTATATTTAGCAACCTTTTCATAATCTATAGATCCATTATTATCATATACTAATTGGATGTTTTTAAAATAGGTGCCATCATTAAAATCAATGAAACCAATCGATCCATTATCTCGATTAGTTTTAATCCACCCCTGCAAATTAACGAAATCTAACTCACTTGTTTGTTTTTCATTATATAGTTCATATATTTCTCTTACACTAATATTCTTCATTTAATCCGCCTCCATTAGTATTATATATTTATTTTGTTAAATTATCTTGTTTTTCCCGCTTCTAGTTTTCTTTCTTCTTTAATTTTTTCAACACCTCTAATTAAAGCGACCTTCCTATTAGCTACTTGCATGTAACTAACATACTTTAGATCTGAGTCTAGTTTCTTTAAGAACTCAAAATTCGTAATTTCGTCTTCAAAGTTGAAGTAACCAAGAACACTTTCGATAACTTCTTGTTTCTTAACATCACCATTTTTATACACTTGTAATATTTGTTCTAGGAAAGGAGTATCACTATCTGCTGGTAACAATGAGAAAGTATACTTTCCTCTTTGTTTATCATTTTCAACTTTTTCACCTTTAGCAATTTTGTTTTTCATTTCTTCGAAGTATTTTTTATCCCTGGTCATATTTAAAATATTTTCATTTTCAAACACTATCAAGTTGGCACTTGATTCATTTTTTAAAATCCCCCAGTTTGATGAATGTCGATCTTCTTGATACAGTAAGTAGTCTAAGACAAACATTTTTAATAGTTGCTTTTCCAATTTATTTACTACCTCTTTATCTTCAAACTCTTTTTCTAGATATCTTCTAACATCATGTAAGTTATTTCTTTTACTATCTTCATGACGGTAATAGCCAATTAATAACTTATCAATATTCTTCGAGTTAGCCATAAGAGGGGAGTGATGATTAAAAATTAAATCATCTCCACTTATATATTCATTTCCCTTAATGAAGTCTGGTGTTAAAACACCTTCATTACCATCCCTAGTAGCAAAATAATATTCAGCGCAATCAAGATCGCATTGCTTTGCTAGTTTCGCATATAAAACCTCTCCTATGCATCCGTAGGGTTCTGGTGTTTCTTTAAATAAAACCTTCTTATCTTCAAAAAGATACCAGAGTTTAGGGTTAACACCTTCGAGTTCCTCACTAGTTTTGATATCACTTTCTATAACATCCAAATTTATAATATCAGACCCGAAACGTTCTCTTAGGTGAGCAAACTTCATCCTATCCACCTATCCAAAACTGGTCTCTATCCAGATTAAGTTTTGATACTTTTAATAAAATTTGAAATTCATTATCCGTTGCTTTGATGTCAGCTTTAGAGTAAATATCAGTTCTATTCTTATCAGGTATAAAGCGATGAAAAACATAAAATAAATCGTTCGATTCTTGGATTTCACCCTTTTTAAAATTTAACATACTCAAAATGGACTCATTACTGAATTCATCCACTACTTTAAATATGTATCTATCCTCAAAATAGATAAGTTGACCAATTAGTTCATCCTTGAAATATAGTTTTATTTTTTCACTCATGCGTAGCCACCTCAATAACATAATTATAACTCGACTAATGGTTAATGTCTAGTTAGATATCTTCTCAATAATAACAAAACGATCGTTACCACTTAGGTCTTTTCTGATCTCATACTTATCATTAGGATAATAGCGTTTTATAAGATCAATCATCCTTTGTCCTTGATCAAAACCTATCTCAAAGAAGATATAGCCTCCATCATTTAATACTTGTTTGCTTTGAACAAGTATCCTTTCATAGTTTTCCATACCATCTTTTTTAGCAAATAGGGCAAGATGTGGTTCATGGTTATAGACTGCATTACTTAGTGGATAACCTTCCTTTATATAAGGCGGATTAGAGATTATTACATCAACCTTTAGGTCATTATCAATTAGTGGTTGTAGTAAATCTCCATTAATAAAATGAATATCTGCGTCGTTGTCACTAGCATTCTTGCTAGCAACATCAAGTGCTTTATCACTAATATCAACCGCATACATTTTATCTACTTTTAAGTTCTTCTTTACGCTAATAGCAATATTACCACTCCCTGTGGCGATGTCGGCTACTATCATATCTTCTTTATCTTTAAGTAAGTCTATCACTATTCCTACCAATTCTTCTGTTTCTTTTCTAGGGATAAAAACATCGTTATTAACCGTTAGTTTTAAATTATAAAAATAAGTGTACCCCAAAATATAAGCCACCGGCTTCTCATCTACTACATATTCTGCGAGAAGTTCACTAAACTCCTCTAGTTTATTTTCATCTATTTCTTCTTCTAGGTTAGCAAGGATATGTGAGGTTGGTAGATTAAGAACATGCTCTAAAAGCATGTATATAACCCTTACCTCTTGGTTATTTCTTTCCACCATTTTTTTACTGCGTTTAATTACCGTCTCGTAATTCATTATTTTTTTCCTTCTAGTTTTAGTTTCTGTTCCGCATTTATTAGTGAATCAATCAGGGTTTCTAGGTCTCCCTCCATGATTCTATCTAACTGTTGTAAACTAAGATTGATCCTATGATCGCTAACACGGTTTTGAGGGTAGTTATAGGTCCTAATCTTTTCTGCCCTATCCCCGCTACCAATCTTAATCTTTCTTTCACTACTTCTTTCCTTCTCTAACTCCTGATTTTTATGGTCTAAAATACGGGTCCTAATCATTATTAGGGCCTTGTTCTTATTTTCATGTTGTGAACGTCCATCTTGACATTCAACAGTTATACCAGTTGGTATGTGGGTGATTCTTACTGCCGAATCAGTTTTATTAACGTGTTGTCCTCCGGCCCCACTTGCGCGGAAGGTGTCTATTCTTAGGTCATTTGGGTTAATCTGAACATCTACATCGTCTGCCTCTGGCATTACTAAAACAGTCGCAGTTGAGGTATGCAATCTGCCCTGAGATTCAGTTTTTGGAACCCTTTGAACGCGGTGAGCACCAGATTCGTATTTTAATTTAGAGTAGACTTTATCTCCTTTAACCATGAAAGAAACAAAGGAATAACCGCCCATTGGTGCCTCCGTTCTATCTAGCATTTCAACTTTCCAGTTTTGCAACTCTGAGTAGCGGATGTACATTCTAAAAAGATCTCCAGCAAAGATATTAGCCTCATCTCCACCAGCTGCACCTCTTATTTCAACTATAACGTTTTTGTCGTCTAGAGGATCTTTAGGTGCTAGGATTACTTCTAATTCTTCCACAATTTTCTCTAGTCTCTCTTCTGCTTCTATTAGTTCTTCTTTTGCAAGGGCCGCTATTTCCTTATCTTTGTCATATCTTAATTCTTTTAATTCAGCAATATTAGCTAATTCTTTTTTGTATTCGATATATTTTAAACTAGATTCCTCTAAGGTAGACTTTTCTTTAGCTAACTCAGAATATCCTTTAAAATCATTAATGATTTCCTCTTGCTGCATCAACTTATCTATTTCATTATATCTTGCTAGTGTTGCTTCTAGCCTTTGAATCATATTATCCATGATATTCCTCCTTTTTAATCAAAAAAAAGCCATCTGTAACACAAATGGCAATATAAAGTTAATCTTTTACTTATTCTTCTTCTTTTATATTGTATTTCTTCATAAAACGATTAACTCTTCCGTCAGCTTGAGCAAACCTTTGTTTTCCAGTATAAAAAGGATGGCAATTAGAACAAGTATCGACTCTTATTTCACTTAGAGTTGAACCAGTTTGAAATTCATTACCACAAGATACACATGTAACTTGTACCATTTTATAATCTGGGTGCGTGTTTTTTTTCATAAATTTTTCTCCTTCCGCCTTGAAGACCTTTTATTCTTCAAAGTAAGTCCTTGATATATTAGCACATTAGTTAACTTCACGCAACAAAATAAAGTTCAAATTCTAGTCTATCTCAAAAAATTTTACCATTTCTTCAAATGTATAGTTTTGACCATATTGGTTTAGGTATATGTCTGTGGGGTTCACTAGGAAAACCGTGTGGCTGACATCGCTGATATCTACAAAGTTTACACTTGTATTGTAACTAACATTCTTCAAAACATCATTAAGTTTGTTAAAAACTACCAGAGAATCTTCCTTTAAATCCTTACTTATCCAAGGGTAAGGGAAGTAATAACTTACTACATATATCTTAGCATTAGCATTAATATCTTTTATCATCTCTATTATCTCGTAATAGTTTTGCGTTAGTATTTCTAATTTTCTCTCTACTAATTGCGCATCGTATTTAAGTTCTTGTGTATTCGAAGTAAAAGTAAGACATGGTAAAATATCATTCATTCCAAGAGTAATAGTTATATATTTGCTTCTCTTTATGCTATCGACTATATTATCACTGTTTGATTCTCCTAGTTTGTAAGCGTTTTTCTCTAACATCCTTAGGAGTTGTTCACTTGTTAGGTTATGACTTGTGAAGGAGTTATTAACATTTTTTATCTGTTTATCATCCAATAATTTATTTGCCAGTTTATTAGAAAAAGAGGTTATTTCTCTTTCATTATGGTCACTACTTAAATAATCCCCCAATACCAAGTAAGTGTCTAACTGGTAGTCTCTAGATAAAGCAAATATTCCACCTACCAGGACAACTAATAATATACCTATACTTAAGACTGTTTTTTCATTTATTTGTCTCCCCTATTATTTTGATATTTCCCCCGATTCCCTCTATCTTTTTAACTAAATCACTGTAGCCTCTTTTAATGTATTTTACGCCACCAATCTTGCTCTCACCCTCACCCAAAAGAGCAGCGAGTACCAAACTAATCCCGCCCCTAAGGTCTTCACCGTCAACATCAGCTGCCTTAAAGTTTTTAACTCCATTTATCTTAATTAGATTGTCTTCTATCCTTATATCAGCACCCATTTTATTTAAACTGTCTACATGTGAAAGTCTAGCAGGATAAATAGTTTCCTCTATACTACTTTCTCCCTCACACATTGAAAGCAAGACGGTCAAAGGTTGTTGTAAGTCTGTTGGAAAACCAGGATATGGTTTTACCTTTATATTTTGAGAAGTATATTTAGACTGCTTTCTAATTATTAAATAAGTGTCACCCTCTTCTATAGAGACTCCTATTTTTGAAAGGACGTCAATAATGTTTCTTAAGTGCTTTATATTGATATTATTTATTTTAAGATATGGAGAGAGTATACTGCCAAGAATCATGAATGTCCCGGCCTCTATTCTATCTGGTATTACCTTGTGGGTTACCCCCTTTAACTTACCTTGGGGAGTAATCGTTAGTCTTCTACCACGACATTTAATATTAGCGCCCATTTTCTTGAGAAACTCAATAACATCTTTAATCTCAGGCTCAATAGCGATATTATTAATAACTACCCTTTTCTCTCTTCCAATCGATGCTAATAATATATTTATTGTTGCCCCTACAGAAATCTTGGGTAGGTTTATAGTTGTTTCTGATTCACTTTTCTTATCAAAGATGAAAATATTTTCATCTAGGTGATAATCAAATCCTAGTTTTGAAAATCCTAATAAGTGCAAGTCAATTGGTCTTTCACCTAAGTTACATCCGCCCGGAGCGCCAACCTCGGCATGATCAAACAAACTCATTAAAGCACCCATAAAATAATACGAGGCTCTTAACTGGTACACTTCATCTGAGTCTAAGCGGGTATTTTTAATTCTCCTTGAGTCAATTATGAGTGTTGACTTCTTATCATAGTAACAATTAACATTTAACTTCTCCAAAATACTAATTAGACAAAAAACATCCTCGATGGGTTTAACATTGGTTAGGATAACAATGTCACGCGCAAGTATGGCCGCTACTATGAGGGCTACCGCAGAGTTTTTGGCACCACCTATTTCTACTTCCCCACTTAAATTATTCCCACCATTTATTAATAACTTTTCTCTCATGTTATCACCTATTAGAGTTTATTAAGTAACGGTTAGAATTATTCTTTAACAAAAAAAGAATCAATAGTTTTGATTCTTTCTTAAATTATTGTTCTATATACGGTTATCGCTACCGAATAGTTTAATCTTCTCTTTAACAACTTTTCTAATCCCAGCAGTGCCTGGACCAATTATTTTTCTAGGGTCATAGACCTTCTTGTCATTTTTTAGTAAGTCTCTAACAACTTCGGTCCAAGCTTGTTGCAATTCAGTATTGACATTAATTTTGGCTGTTCCGTTTTCAATAGCTTTTCTAATTTGTCTATCTGGAATACCACTTCCTCCATGTAGCACTAGAGGTATTTCTACTAATTCTTTAATTTCAAACATTTCTTCAAAACCTATTTTAGGCTCTCCCTTATACGGTCCATGTACTGAACCTAAGGCTGGTGCTAGAGCATCAATGTTTGTTTCTCTGACCATTCTAAAGGCTTCATGTTTGTCAGCGTAGATTACTTCTCCACTGATGTCATCTTCCTGTCCACCAATACTACCTAGTTCTGCTTCAACACTAGCTCTATGTCTAAGGGCATAGTTAACTACCTTCAAAGTCATTTCAATGTTTTCATTGATTGGTAAGTTTGATGCATCAATCATAACGGAAGTAAACCCGGCATCAATCGCCCTCTTACATTCTTCAAAGCAACTACCGTGATCTAGGTGTAGTGCCACTGGCACGGTATACTTTTTATCCTTAATTAATCCTTTAATCATATTAGCGACAGTGTTGTATCCACCCATATATCTACTAGCGCCTTCACTAACTCCAAGTATTACTGGAGACTTTAGCGCTTCTGCTTCATCAAGTATAGCAATCGCCCATTCTAAGTTGTTTATATTGAATTGCCCAATTGCATATTCTTCCCTCTTTGC
>DUOF01000086.1 GCA_012839015.1 bacterium | reverse complement strand
TTCAGGTCCCTTTTGCAATGAAAAAAGGGAAAATAGATTATGGTTTTTATAAGAAAGGTACTCATGACATTGTTAGTATGAAGAACTGTTTCTTACAGGAAGATCTTGTCGACAACATTTTAAGGACCATCAAGGATGTCTTTAACAAACACAAATTAAGAGCCTACGATGAGGATAAGAAAGTGGGAATACTAAGAAATGTTTTAATTAAGAGAGCCTTCTCCACCAATGAGACAATGGTGGTATTGGTTACAAATGTTGATAATTTTCCTAAGAGAAAAGAAGTTGTTAAGGATATTTTGAAGGGACACAAAGAAGTTAAAACAATTGTTCAAAACATAAATAGTAGAACGACTAACGTAATACTAGGAGAAAAGGAAAAAGTCCTTTTTGGTAAGGGTTATATTGAGGATGTCTTGCTAGGTGTAAAATATAGAATATCCGCCAAATCATTTTACCAGGTAAATCCTGTCCAAACCGAAGTCCTATATACAAAAGCTATTGAGTTAGCTCAGTTAAATAAAAAAGATAGAGTTATTGATGCCTACTGTGGTATTGGTTCAATCTCATTAGCGCTTGCAAAACACGTCAAGGAAGTTATAGGTGTAGAGATAGTAAAAGATGCAGTTATAGATGCTCGCAACAATGCTAAGTATAATGATATAAAGAATGCTAATTTTATTTTAGATGACGCTGCTAAGTTTATGTTAGAACTTAGTAAGAGTGGTGAAAAAATTGATGTGGTCTTCACTGATCCTCCTAGAAAGGGATGTGATCAAGTGTTTTTAGATTCACTTTTGGAACTAAGGCCAAAGAAAATAATTTATATTTCCTGTAATCCTTCTACTCTTGCTCGAGATTTACTAACGTTAAAAAAGGATTATCAAATCAATAAAGTTTTACCGGTGGACATGTTCCCTCAGACACATCATATCGAGACAATCGTCTCGCTTACAAGAAAATAAAAAGGGAAGGCACAATATGAGTTTTTAAAATCTTATATAACAAACATCAATGGAGAAACTTAAATGTAAGAATTTCTAGACGGAAATAATGAAATATTTAGTGCGTATTTTAATTATCGAGATTTTGCATATTCATATTATTGTTGGACATCCTAGCGATTGAAGAAACATTCAGATGCTTTTTGAATTATTTTTGCAGTTTGGTATGTGTCAAAGATAATTTCAAAATTATCGGGAGTATGTTCATGTGTTAAATTAACGCTACTTTATTAGATTATGGTACAAAATAAAAGAAAGGAAAGTATACTCATTTTAATACTATAATCTTATGTTTGGGTATACAAGGTGGTTATGATGAGTGTATTTGAAACTATTAAACAAGAAATAATGGCAGATGCAATGAATGAATCCTATACAAAAAAGGGAATCCCACCTTTATTCAAAGCAGGAAAAGAGGCTCGTATTGTGATCGTTGGACAAGCACCAGGACGAATAGCGGAAGAAACTCGATTGTTTTGGAATGATTTAAGTGGTGATCGTTTGCGGGATTGGATAGGGTTATCGCGCGAAGAATTTTATGCAACTGACCGTATAGCACATTTGCCTATGGATTTCTACTATCCGGGTAAATCTCAAAATGGTGATTTACCGCCTCGAAAAGGATTTGCGGAAAAATGGCATCCTTTATTACTAGAAGCAATGCCAAATGTAGAAATAATAATTTTGATTGGAAGTTATGCTCAAAAATATTATCTTGGTAAACGCATGGAGAAAAATTTAACCGAAACAGTTAGAAATTTCAAAAAGTAGTTACCAAAATATTTTCCATTAGTTCATCCTTCCCCGTTAAACATCAGATGGTTTAAACAAAACACGTGGTATGAAAGTGATGTTTTGCCTGTTTTGAAGGAAATAGTGAGAAAATCCCTTAAGAAAGCGAATTAGTTAAATAAGAAGTATAAGTATGTTCTTCGAAACAATGAATTTATATTGTATGGTAATGGCTATATTATGGACATTTAATGCAAATTAAAATTTTAATATCTCTATTAAATAATTAAGTCGATTCGTTCCAACCTAAACTGAAATATTATAAAATAAGGAATAGTGTAGGCGCAACAGGAGGTTTTAAGATGGAAGATAACAAAACAACAATAGAGGAACTAAAAAGTAAGATTGTAAAATTTACTAAAGACCGTGATTGGGATAAAGGTGCAGATGCTAAAAGTATAGTAATGTCACTAGCAATTGAGGCGGCAGAACTTATGGAGATATTCCAGTGGACTCACACAGATAAAGTAGACGATATTAAAAAAGATGAAAAGAGATTTGAGCATCTTAAAGAGGAAATTGCCGATGTGTTCTGGTACCTGCTTAGACTATGTGCACACTTTGATATTGACTTAGCCAAGGCTGTTGAGGACAAAGCTGAAAAGAACAATGCTAGATACCCCGCAAAACAGGCATAGATAAATCTTTGAATAATAATATTGAATGGGGGTTCGAAATGAAATTAGAAATACTTAATGGACAAGTTATGTATGACCACTTTAATAACTTAAAAAACAATAATTCAATTTATGTTCCATTCAATGAAGCCATGTGCGAGGGTCCGCCCCACATAGATATTTTTTCTGATGCTTTTATAACAGATAGATGTAAGTCTCTAGGTGTAACATATCTAGAATACAAAAAGATAACCCTGGAACCTCTAGAACCCTTGTTGGATAATAAATTCAAGGAAGTAATCTTGTGGTTTGATGAAGATATGTTTTGTCAAATTAATATGTTGACTATTTTGGCATACCTAGATCAAAATAATTTCTAAGGTGAGGTTACTATCAATCTAGTGGATCCGGGTTATAAGGTAATGGATACCTTTAAAACTAAAACTAAAGGATTTAAGGAAGTGTACATTGATGTATTAATAAACAAATCAAAACCATCTAATCGAGTATTTGAGTACCTGGAAAGGGGAATTGATCTTTATTTAGAATATTCCCTTGAAGAAAACGAAATAACCGACTTTATAGAAGATAATCTAAGTGAGCCAAAAGATAGTTTATTGAAAACTTTAATGAAGAGATTCCCAGACTATGGCCTTGGGGACACCCAGTATCTAAGGATGATTAAGAGGCTTAAAGCGGAGAAATAAATTAGAAATAAAAAACTAAACAATCCATTGACTATAAAAATTGGGGTTGATATACTACCAATAGTTCAAATATTTTAATTAAAAAATTAGAACTAAAGGGGCTTGTATATGTTAGATAAGAACTTTCAAAAATTGTATGAAAACTTCAGAATG
>DUOF01000007.1 GCA_012839015.1 bacterium | reverse complement strand
CAGCAAGTCTTCTAGTGCTGTTTTGTAATTCATATTTTTTTCTCCATAATATTCATATACCTTATGTTAGCATGCCATTATTAAAGATTCAATAACAAATAAATCTGCATTCGTCTATTACTACCTAACTATCTATCCTTCTCAAGTTTAGCAATAAATTCTTCTATTATATTAATATTGGTCCTTGGATCTTTAAATATGAAATTTGTTATTATCGGCGATCTCCTAATCATTTTTAGAAGTGTCTCTTCCTTTAAATATAATTCACTCCTATTTTCCTCTACGTAATCCATACCCAATAAATAATCAATCGATACATTGTAAAATTTAGCAAGTTTCATAATAGTTTGAAATGAAGGTTTTTTTTGACCTGTTTCATAATAGTGCAAAATAGCAGGACTAAGATCCATACCCTCACCGACTTCTCTCAGGCTAAGGTTTTTTTCCGCCCTTAATTGTTTTATTCTCTTAGAGAAAACAAAATTATCCATGCAAGCACCTCATAGATAATTATAAATAAATAATTAACCAATCGATTATTTTTAAACCTATAGTGAACAAAACAAAACACACGTTGCCGTGTGCTTTATTATTCATTCATTGTTCTATTTCTTGTCCCTTATTTTAGCTTGGGCTGCTGCTAGTCTCGCTATTGGTACTCTATATGGTGAACAAGACACATAGGTTAATCCTGCTTTATGGAAAAACTCCACTGAAGCTGGGTCACCACCATGTTCGCCGCAAACTCCAATTGATAGTTCGGGATTAGTTTTCTTACCAAGTTCTACCCCCATAGCAACAAGTTTTCCTACTCCTGCAGTATCAATGGTTGCAAATGGATCTGTTAAAAATATTTTCTTTTGGTAGTAATCATCCAGAAACTTCCCTGCATCATCTCTAGAAAATCCATAAGTCATTTGAGTTAAATCATTTGTACCAAACGAGAAGAACTCTGCCTCTTTGGCTATTTCATCTGCTAAAAGACAAGTTCTAGGAAGTTCTACCATTGTCCCTATTTTATAGTTAAGGTTTATTCCGGATTTTTTAACGATCTCTTGAGCTTCTTTTTCTACATATCCTTTTACATACTGTAATTCTTTTAATTCACCTACTAGAGGGATCATTATTTCAGGTTTAACATCTTTGTTGGTTGTCTTTTTCACATTAATCGCAGCTTCTATTACTGCTCTAGTTTGCATTATTGCAATTTCAGGGTAGGAGACAGTCAAACGACAGCCCCTATGACCCATCATCGGGTTAAACTCATGTAGAGAAGTAATAACCTCTCTTAGTTCTATTTCGCTTAAACCAAGTTCTTTAGCTAAGTCTTTAATCTCTTCATCTTTTTGTGGTAAGAACTCATGTAGAGGAGGATCTAGTAACCTGATAGTAACAGGCAATTCTCCCATTACATTAAATAGTTCTTCAAAATCTTGCCTTTGTACTGGTAATATTTTATCTAGTGCCTTAGTTCTCTGCTCAATTGTTTTAGCAACGATCATTTCCCTTACTGCTTTAATCCTGTCTGCTTCAAAGAACATGTGTTCAGTCCTACATAGTCCGATACCTTCTGCACCAAATTTCAATGCTTGAGCAGCATCACGAGGACTATCAGCATTGGCTTGTACTCCCAGGGTTCTAAATTCATCTGCCCAGTTCATTATTTTTTCAAAGTCACCACTAATAGTGGCAGCCACCGTAGGTATCTCACCTAGATATATATTCCCTGTTGAGCCATCTAGCGATATAAAGTCACCTTCTTTTACAGTGTTTCCGTTTAGAGTAAAGTACTTTTCTTTCTCATGCATGTTAATATCGCCGCAACCGGCAACACAACAAATACCCATTCCACGAGCAACAACAGCGGCATGAGATGTCATACCACCTCTGACTGTAAGGATCCCCTGAGACATGTGCATTCCTTCAATGTCTTCAGGAGAAGTTTCAAGTCTAACCAGAATTATTTTCTCCCCTCTTTTTTTCCATTCAACGGCATCAGCAGCATTAAAGACTACCCTTCCACCTGCTGCTCCCGGAGAAGCAGGTAACCCCTTACTAATTGGTTTTTCTTCTTTTAGTGCTTTTGGATCAAAAGTAGGGTGAAGTAAATTATCTAGTTGTTTAGGATCTAATTGCATTAGAGCTTCTTCCTTAGTAATAATTCCCTCTTCATACATGTCACAAGCTATTTTCAGGGCTGCATTAGCGGTCCTTTTTCCACTCCTTGTTTGTAGCATGTATAGTTTATTATTTTCAATGGTAAATTCCATATCTTGCATATCTTTATAATACTTTTCCAAGTTTCTAGAGTTAGTCGCAAACTCTTCATACATTTCTGGCATTATCTTTTTTAACTCTGAAATATCTAGGGGAGTTCTAGTTCCGGCAACTACGTCTTCACCTTGTGCATCTACCAGGAATTCCCCAAATAGTTTATTTTCACCAGTTGCAGGGTTCCTAGAGAACGCTACTCCTGTAGCGCAATCTTCCCCCATGTTACCAAAAACCATCATCTGGACATTGACGGCAGTACCCCATTCATGCGGGATATGATTTAATTGTCGATAATAAACCGCCCTTGGATTATTCCAAGATTTAAAAACAGATTCAATTGAACTATACAATTGATGTTTTGGATCTTGTGGGAATTCTTCCCCTAGTTCTTTTTTATAATAATTTTTAAATTTAGTAATTATTTTTTTAAAGTCTTCTGCATCTAGGTCGCTATCAAGTTCTACGCCTTTTTCGTCTTTAACCTCATAAATCATTTTTTCAAAATTGCTTCTGTCTAGACCAGAAACAACATCACTATACATTTGAATAAAGCGACGGTATGAGTCATATACAAACCTTTCTTTTCCGGTTAACTCTACTAGAGACTTGGCAATTTCATCATTAATGCCTAAGTTTAAGACAGTGTCCATCATTCCAGGCATTGAAACCCGGGCTCCACTTCTAATGGCTAGTAATAAGGGACTTCTAGGATCACCCAGTCTCTTGTTTACCTTGTTTTCAAACTTTTCAAGTATCTCATCTATTTGTGAGATTAATTCTTCACTCATTTTCCCTTTATCTTCGTAGTACTTTAGACATGCTTCTGTAGTGACAATGAAACCCCCTGGAACCGGTAGACCAAGAGAGGTCATCTCGGATAACCCTGCACCCTTTCCACCTAGAAGATTTCTCATCGAAGCGTTTCCTTCTTCAAACAAATAAACTAACTTTTTTTTCATTTAATGTGCCTCCGTTTAGATTAAATTATATACGTTGTTTAAAATAATATAAAATGTTTAACATTAAAATTTAACCAATTATATTATAGGCATATTGTTGTTTTTTTATTTTGATTTAATTTCCCTAGCTATTTCACTCATCTTTCTAAGACGGTGGTTAATACCAGATTTGGAGATAGACTCTCCAGTGTTCTCTATATAAATATCTGCTAACTCTTGCAAGTTTGCCTCTGGATTATTCATTCTTATTTCAGCGATTATCTTGTCCTTTTTATCTAACAAATAATCCTTCCCATTTCCCATTATTAAACTTATTTCTTTTATTTGCCTATTAGCGGTTTCAATTGTCTTAACTTCATTGAAAACCTCACAAATGTTTAATCTATTATTAAAGTTAAAGTAATCTTTAGTTATCCTTTCATCTTCAAATTTTAATAATGAATTATTTGCTTTTAGTAGTTTTAACATATCGGAAATTTCCTCAGACCTTTTTAAATAAATAACATAGTTGTTCCTTCTTTTGATTGTCTTTGGGTTTAAATCAAATTTAGAAATAGTTTTATTTATAAACTCGGCATGCTTTTGACTGTGTGTGGATATCTCTAAATGATAATTTTTAGATTTAGGCGAGTTAATACTGCCACTTGCAATAAAACACCCTGCAAGATATGCCCGAGTTGTATCTTCATTATTAATTAGGGTCTTAGAAGGAAGGGGTTCTAACTCCCCTTCCTTTCTTATTTCCAAATCCTCCATTATTTTATCTACTTGGTTTCTGATTTGTACTATATAGACATTATTTTTCTTTAATTTAGCTTTCTTAAAAACCAACAAACGTGAATCTTGTTCATATAGTTCTTGTATTATTAAAAAGAGCAACTTGGCAGTCTTAGCGTTTTCGGTTCTAATATCTAACATAAGACTTCTATTGCTCATTCTTAAAACTCCATTTATCTTAGCCACAGCAGATAAAAAGACTTTTTTCTCCGCTAGGGTGTATTCATTTCTAGTTATTTCCTCTTTTACTTCAATTGAAAAAGACACATATATCACCTATCTATCTCTAATATATTATCACAAATAATAAAAAAAGCAGGCAAACTAGTGTAATTTATCAGTGAATAACTTATAATTTTAGTAGAATCTACAAAGGAGAGATATTATGAACGAGATTAGTTTAGAGGAATTATTGGCTGTAATCGAAGATACGGATTACTATCCATTGTTTAGACCACTTCTAGGTTATGAAGACTTTATTAAATTTTATGAAGGAATAGATGACTCAATGGAGCACCTACTTGATGAGGTGCAAGATCTAGTTGGCTTTGAATTCCCAGGAGATTTAATTCATGTCTTATTAATGACTAATGGTGCTAAGTTTTTTGACTTAACCCTTTATCAACTTACTGAAGATGATAATGATAAAAATGGTTTATACTACAATAACGCCACTGCTCCTACTAGAAAAGAATTTAATATCCCAGAAAACTATCTAATTGTTGGGAAATCATCTGATTTATTCGTTGTGTGTGCCACACTTGATGAAGAGGGTTATCTAAGTTATGTTTTATGGGACACCAAGAACAAAGAAGCGGGTATTGTTTATGATTATTTAGTTGAAGTAATCATGGCAGAAATTGACTACTACACTGGAGCATTCTCTGAGGGAGAAGAAGACGAAGAATAAAAACAGCCCTAGGCTGTTTTTATTTACTATAACAGACAGGTTTTTCCTGTCTTTTTTTAATTAAACTGCGCATTATATAGTTCACTATAGAATCCGCCCTTTTTCAACAGTTCTTCGTGATTACCTTGTTCAACTATTCGACCGTCCTTCATAACTAAAATTAAATCTGCATTCTTTATAGTAGATAATCTATGCGCGATGATAAAACTTGTTTTACCCTTCATTAAATCATCCATTGCCTTTTGAATTAATGTTTCGGTTCTTGTATCCACAGAGGAAGTAGCCTCATCTAAAATAAGCATCGGGGCATTTTTAACCATAGCCCTTGCAATCGTTATCAACTGTTTTTGGCCTTGCGAGATATTGGAATTTTCATCAAGTTCCATATTATGTCCTTTTGGAAGCGACTTTATAAAGTGATCAACATTTGCAGCCTTATATGCCCGTTCAAGCTCTTGTTCACTTACATTGTCCTCTCCGTATACTATATTTTCCCTTATTGTCCCTTTAAAAAGCCAAGTGTCCTGCAAGACCATAGAAAAAAGTCTACTAACATTTTCTCTAGTTATTTCCCTAGTAGGGACATCATCGATCAGTATTTCTCCCTTATCGACTTCATAAAAACGCATCAATAGATTAACTATTGTTGTTTTTCCTGCCCCGGTTGGACCGACTAGGGCTACCTTTTGACCAGGTTTAACAACTATCGAAAAGTCTTTAATTATTTTATTCCCTTTTGTGTAACCGAAGGTGACATTTTTGAATTCAACCTTACCCCTGACATCCTCTAACACTTTTGTTTTATGCTTTTCATCCTCTAACTCCTCCACCTCAAGGAATTCAAAAACCCTTTCTGCTGCCGCTGCGGTTGACTGTAGTACTCCTGTAAGTTCTGCAATTTGAGAAACCGGTTCATTAAAACGTCTAACATAGATTAGGAAACTTTGAATATCACCAATTAGTATTTTGCCTTTTAGAGCTAGATTTCCCCCATATATCGAAATTGCTAAATAACTTAAATTGCCAACAAATCTCATAATAGGGAACATCAATCCTGCAAAAAACTGGGAACGCCATGCACTTTTATATAGTTTCTTATTTATTTTGTCAAAATCTTTTATTTTCTCTTCTTGAGCATTAAATATCTTAATAATACTGTGACCAGAGTACATTTCCTCTATATGGTCATTTATTTCACCAAGTTGCATTTGTTGTTCTCTAAAGTATCTCTGGGAGAACTTGACTATTAAGCCTACAAATATAAAATTAAGAGGCACAAAGATTAATGTTATTAGAGTCAATGTTCTACTTATTATAAGCATTATAACAATAACACTCACCAAGGTTGTAATAGAGGATATAATCCTCGAGACTATTTTATTTAGTGAATCCGTAATCATATCTACATCATTACTAACCCTACTTAAAACATCACCATAGCTATTAGAATTGAAATAACTTAAAGGTAAGTTGTTTATTTTAGAGTTTATTCTCGTTCTTAGATTTTTTCCCATGTTTTGAACTACTTTACTCATTACTGTTGATTGTGACAAGAAGAATAAAGAGGAAAGAGAATAAAGACTAACCAAAATGATACCGATTATAGAAATAGCTTGTAAATTTATCGGGTCACCATTAGTTATATCAATTTGAATTTGTGAGGTTATCTTTCCTAAAAAGAAAGGCCCGACAATATTTAGAATAGTAGCAATAATAGATAATAAGGAAGAGACTATAAGTTGCTTCCTATAGGGCTTTAAAAACCTTACAAGTTTTAGAATGGATTCCTTGAAATTGTTTGGTTTTTCCACTATACGAGTGTTACCGTGCCTACCCCTGGACATTATAAATTCTCCTTTGACAGTTGGGAACTGGCTATTTCTTGATAGATCTTGTTTTCTTTTAATAGTTCTCTATGTGTGCCAAAACCTACTATTTCACCCTTATCTAAAACTACTATCTTGTCACTATTCATAATTGTACCTACCCTTTGAGATACAATAAGGGTCGTGGCACCTTTAATATGTTTTATTAAATTTTTTCTAACTCTAGAGTCTGTTTTATTATCCAAAGCGGAGAAGGTGTCATCAAAGACAAAGAACTCTCTTTGCTTTATGATACCCCTGGCGATACTCAGTCTTTGTTTTTGTCCACCAGAAAAATTTTGTCCTGCACGAGATACCTTGTACTGCAAACCATCTTCCTGTCTCTTAATAAATTTATCCATATCCGCGGTTTTTAACGCCTGTAACATCTCCTCTTCACTTGCATCTTTTTTCCCAAGTCTTAAGTTTGAGGCTATGGTTCCACTAAATAAAATTGCTCTTTGCGGGATGTATCCGACAAGGTCATGCAATTGTTCTAGAGGATAGTCCTTTATATTTTGTCCATTGATGAATAGTGTTCCCTCACTAACATCATAAAATCTTAAAATTAGGTTTATTAGAGTCGACTTTCCACTCCCAGTGGAACCTATAAAACCAATGGTTTCACCCTTATTTATTTTTAAGTTTATATTTTTTAAAATATATTCCTCAGCATCCTTGTGTCTAAAACTAACATCTTTAAATTCTATTGTTCCAGTTTCACCAGTTTTAGTTACTGGTTCTAGAGGACTATTTATCTTAGCCTTAGTTTGTAACACCTCACTAACCCTTCTTGCAGAAACAAAACTCCTAGGAAACATCATTAGAGTAATTGTTAGCATCATAAAGCCCATTACAGTCTGCACAGCGTATTGAGAAAAGGCCATCATGGTAGGTAGATTGATTGAATTTTGACTAATTAAATATGCACCTACCCAAACAATAGCTAAACTGGTCCCGCTGAGGATTAGGTTCATAAACGGATGCATCATCATTAGTATCCTATTAACATAAATATTGGTGTTAGTTAGTTTTTCATTAACCCGCTCAAACTTCTCTTTTTGATATTCTTCTGCGTTGTGGGCCCTTACTTCTCTTAATCCGGTTAAATTCTCCCTAGTTACTAAGTTTAGGTCGTCTATGTTTTCTTGAACTATTTTAAATTTAGGTCCTACTTTTATGAAAATAAAAGTTATTACCACTACAATTAGAAAAATACTAATACCTGTCACTAAGGTTAAACTTGACGACCTCCCCCAGATTTTAATTATCGCACCTACCGCTAAAATAGGAGCCCGAAGGGCCATCCTAAGACTCGATACAACAAGGTTTTGGACTTGTTGTATATCATTTGTGGTTCTAGTTATTAAGCTTGCCACAGAAAAGTCATTCATCTCTTCCGCGCTAAAGGACTGAACCTTTTCATACATTTTTCTTCTCAAGATATTAGCAAACCTGGCTGCAACTTTAGAGGATAAAAAACTAATAAAGAAGACACTAATGACTGCTAGTACGGTATATAAAAGCATCTCTAATCCAATGGAGAAAATTTCACTTCTAGAACCATTTTCGATCACAACGCTCACTATATCAGCCATAAGATCAGGTAGGGTTAGGTCAAAACCAACCCTCAAGAAGGTAAGGATTATTGTTAATGTTATTAATAAATAGTCGTACCAACGAAAATATTTAATAAGCTTTGACATTTACTTATCCTATTCCGTTCTTAAGGCTATAACTGGATCTTTTTTGGCAGCAATTTTTGAAGGAATAAAGCCTGCAATAAGAGTTAATAAAACACTAATAGCAATTAATATTAAAGCGTGTAATATATTTGCTTTAGCTATATTACCAATCTCAGGGACTAGTCTATTGATTATTCTATTAATTGGGAAGGTTAAAATAAACCCAATTACTACACCTATTAAACCAGCACTAAAACCTATAATTGCTGATTCTGCAATAAATACCCTAGAGATGTCTTTTTTCCTAGCACCAAGACTTCTTAATATACCAATCTCTTTAGTTCTTTCTATTACGGATACATAGGTAATAATACCAATCATGATAGAAGATACTACTAATGATATAGAGGTGAATGCAATTAGTACGTAACTAATTGATTTAATCGCGGTGTTCATAGAGGAAATTAGTAATTCAACATAATCAGTGTAGTAAACACGGTCTTCTTCATTCTCAATATTTTCATTATAATTATCTAGGTGTTCTTTTATTTTATCTTTTGTTTTAAAATCTTTAGGATAGATATTAACCTTGGTTATTTTATCTATCCCACCTAAAGCTGCCAAATGATCCTCGTGTTCTTTGTCTGTCATTAACTGACCACTAAAAGGATTAATGTTTTTATTTTCCTCCTGAGTCATCCAGTTAACAATGTTAGACTCTTTGCTGTTTTCTAACACATAGTCAGTCAACATTGATGTATAACCAACAGTGGACTCAATCGCTCCCATTCTAGTATTCTCATTAGGTCTTATAATTCCTACTATTTCTAGTTTTAAACCTTGGTTATAGATACCTTCATTTACTACATCTTCATTATTACTTCTCCCATTAATAAATGGTCCTGTGTCTTCGGCAGGATTATCCTTTAAGGGGTATAGTAAATCATTTGAAATCCATCTAAATTCACTGCCAATTATTTCATCAAAATCAAAACTATCTCTAGTTTGATCAAGAGGATTTAGTAGTCCAAGTGACATTAGGACACTGTCACTAATACGGTTATAACGATCAAGAACAATAACAAGTTCTTGTTTGTCTTCAGGGAATCTTCCTTTCAAAACATCGTATTGACTCAAGAGGAATTCCTGGTTATCGATTATCTCTTTCCAGATTGCCCCGGACCCGGACCCCCTCCTCATTTGTTCATATTGTTTAATATTATTACCTAGTGTAACTTCCTTATATATATTAATATTATGGGGTTTTTCATATGAAATTGAGTGATACAATTCTTTTGGTATTGTGTTTAGGGCATTTTCAATATATTCATCGGTTATTTTGTTTGTAATTTGTATGTCTTTAAATCTCTCAGTTATCTTATTTATGAATATCTTTTCTAATTCAGTATATTCCTCAAGTTCCGTGTTCCTATCAAAATTCAAGGCACTTATATCAATAGCCTCCTCTTGAATTGTAAGGGGGAAGTTCGACATTGTATCAGCCTGCATTTTGTCAATGTATTGTTGGAATCCATTAGATAAGGCCAAGATTAAAGCAACTCCAATAATACCGATGCTGCCTCCAAATGCTGTTAAAATAGTCCTCGTTTTTTTAGTAGTTAAATTTTTGAAACTAAGAAATAGGGCAGTAAAAAATGACATCGAGGTCTTCTTACCACCTTTATCCTTGCGTTCCTCGAATTCACTATTATAGGGGTTACTGTCACCTACGATTTCTCCATCCAATAATTTTATGATTCTATTAGAATATTCCGCAGCTAACTTGTCATTATGGGTAACCATAATGACGAGTCTATCTTTTGATACTTCTTTTAATATATCTAATATTTGTTTGCTGGTTTCTGTATCTAGGGCGCCGGTTGGTTCATCCGCTAGGATAATACTAGGATCATTTATTAGTGCCCTAGCTATAGCAACACGTTGCATCTGTCCGCCTGATAATTGATTTGGTTTCTTATATAATTGGTCATGTAGACCAACCTGTTCTAAGACTTTAACAGCTCTTTGTTTCCTTTCTTGTTTACTTACACCAGACAAGGTTAAAGCTAACTCGACATTACTTAAAACAGTAGAGTGGCTAATAAGATTATAACTTTGGAAAACAAATCCAATTGAGTGATTACGGTAAGCATCCCAATCGCTATCCTTAAATTTTTTTGTAGACTTTTTATCAATAAATAAATCGCCTTTAGTATATCTATCAAGACCACCTATGATATTAAGCAGAGTTGTCTTACCACATCCACTTGGACCTAATATAGAAACAAATTCATTCTTTCTAAATTCAACATTAACATTCCTCAACGCCTCTACTTTGTAGTTAGGCGTTAAATAATCTTTATTCATTTTCACAAGCTTTAACATCTATATCACTCCTTAAGGTTACATTATATTAATTTGCT
>DUOF01000085.1 GCA_012839015.1 bacterium | reverse complement strand
TCTAAACCTTTATTGTTAACTGCATTGGCAGCAGCACTGTTAATTAGTTTTAAGACGATTGGACAAGCAGCCTTATTAACATTCTTTAAGATTGCTCTAGCATCTAGTAAACTCTTTCCTCTAACCATATCAATAACTAATCTGGTTTTTCTTGGTGTAACGCCAATGTTTTTTACTGATGCTTTTGCTTCAAAATTGTTTTCCATCTTTGTTACCCCCTATTTCTTTTTAGCCCTAGCTGAAGCTTTATCTTCTGCCGTATGACCTTTGTGTCCTTTATACACACGTGTTGGAGCGAATTCTCCAAGTTTGTGTCCCACCATATCTTCAGTTACATAAACAGGTATATGTTCTTTGCCATTATAGACTGCAAATGTAAGTCCGATGAATGATGGAAATATTGTTGATCTTCTAGACCATGTTTTGATTACTTCTTTCTTTCCTGCAGCATTTACTGTTTCTACTTTTTTAAGTAAATGTTGATCAGCGAAAGGTCCTTTTTTTAAACTACGAGCCATTTACATTTCCCCCTTATTTAGTTTTGCGTCTTCTAACGATTAGTCTGTTAGACGCTTTCTTTCTACTTCTTGTTTTAACACCAAGAGCTCTTTTACCCCAAGGTGTTCGTGGTGCATCGTGTCCGATTGGTGATTTACCTTCTCCACCACCGTGAGGGTGATCGTTAGGGTTCATAGCAGATCCTCTAACAGTAGGTCTAATACCTTTCCAACGATTACGACCAGCTTTTCCTAGATTAACTAAACCGTGGTCAGCGTTACCAACTTCTCCAACTGTAGCTCTACAAGTTCCTAATACTTTTCTAACTTCTTTTGAGGAAAGACGGATAATTACATAATTCCCTTCTTTACCAAGTATTTGAGCACTAGTTCCTGCAGATCTTACCATTTGGCCACCTTTACCAGGTGTTAGTTCGATATTGTGGATAACTGTACCATCAGGAATGTTTTTAAGCATCATAGCGTTTCCGACTTTAATATCGACCGCTTCTCCAGAAATTATTTTATCTCCTACTTTTAATCCTTTAGGTGCGATGATATAGCGTTTCTCTCCATCAATGTAATTGATAAGGGCTATATTAGCACTTCTGTTAGGATCATATTCGATTCCAGCAACGTTGCCGATGATTCCATCTTTGTTTCTTTTGAAATCAATAATCCTATATTTTTGTTTGTGACCGCCACCAATATGACGAGTCGTTATTTTCCCTTGATTGTTTCTTCCACCAGTTCTTTTCTTAGATCTTAATAAAGATTTTTCAGGAGTACTTTTTGTTATTTCATCATTAGTCAAGGTAGTCATGTTTCTGCGTCCTGCAGAAGTTGGTTTATAAACTTTTATTCCCATTTTTTCACTCTCCTATATTTTTCTTTCTTTTATTTACTTTTTAAACAAATCAAGAGCTTGTCCTTCTCTTAAGGTAATGACAGCTTTCTTGTATCCGCTTGTTTTACCTGCATGTCTTCCAACTCTTTTAGATTTTGGACGAACATATGAAGTGTTAACTTTTTTAACCTTTACTCCAAAGATACTTTCGAAGGCATTTTTGATTGCTACTTTATTAGCATCTTTTTTAACTTCAAGTGTTATTTTATTTTGAGTTTCCATTATATTAGTTGATTGCTCAGTAAGAATTGGTCTTCTTAAAATTTCATAACTTTCTGCGGTTGGTTTACCAACGCTAACAGTTGCCTTTTCTTCTTTTGCTTTTTTAGTTGTTTTACGTGCCATTATGCTAATACCTCCTCGATGTTAGTTACTGCATCTTTAGTGAAGATTATAGTGTCAGCGTTTAGTACATCATAAACGTTGATTCCTAAATCATAATAATAAGCAGTTTCTCCATTTTCGTTCTCATATTCGAATTTGTCTGCTAGTAGAAGAGCTACATTTTTCAAGTTACTTAGAGCATATAGAGTCTTTAATGTAGTTGTGTTTTCACTAGCAACGATTAGAGTTTTTCCTTTTGCATTTAAGTTTTCTAATACTTGAAGTAAATCTTTTGTTTTACCACTTTCAACATCTATTCTATCGACAACGATAATTGCTTCATTTTGTGCTTTTAAGCTAAGAGCAGACTTAAGTGCAAGTCTAGCTTCTTTTCTATTTTGTTTAAGTGTAAAGTTTTGTTCACCTGTAGGGCCGAATGATTTTCCTCCGCCTCTCCAGATTGGAGATCTGTTAGAACCATGTCTTGCTCTACCTGTACCTTTTTGTCTCCAAGGTTTTCTTCCACCACCGCGAACTTCAGATCTAGTCTTAGTTTTAGCGTTGGCAAGCCTTAAGTTTGCATTTGCTAATTTAACCGCATCATAGATTGATTGATTATGAGGAGTAACCCCAAAAACATCTTTGTTAAGACTAATTTCTTCAATCTTGTTTCCGGTTTGATTTAATATATTAGTTTTCATTCTTTATCCTCCTCTTACTATTTGGCAGTTGCCGCTGTGTAATCTACTAAAGTTCTTGGACTTAGTTCTTTCTTTTGTTCCTTAACTGCGCTTCTTATAGTTAGTAGTCCTTTTTTAGGTCCAGGAATTGAACCCTTTACCAACATAACATTTTTACTTGCATCTACTGATACTACTTCTAAGTTAAGAATAGTAGTAGTTTTATTTCCGTGATGTCCTGGCATTTTTCTTCCAGGGTGGATACGGTTGTTAGTAAGACCAGAGGCTAGAGAACCTACTTGTCTGTGGAAACCAGAACCATGTGCTTTAGGCCCAATCTTGTGACCATATCTTTTAACAGTTCCTGAGAATCCTTTTCCTTTTGAGATACCAGTTACGTCTACTACGTCACCAGCCTTAAAGATGTCTACTGTAATTTCTTCTCCCTCTTTGAAGGTACTTAACTCTTCACCTTTGATTTCTCTAATAAACTTTTTAGCAGGAGAGTTAGTTTTTGCAAATACTCCCTTTAGAGGTTTATTAAGTCTTTTCTCTTTAGTGTCTTCATATCCTACTTGAAGAGCTTCATAACCATCTTTATCGATAGTCTTCTTTTGTAAAATAACGTTAGGTAAGACTTCTACCACAGTAACAGGAAGCATAACACCTTCTTCTGTGAATACTTGAGTCATCCCAACTTTTCTTCCAATAATTGATTTCATTTTTATCTGCACCTCCTATTAAAGTTTGATTTCGATATCTACACCGCTTGGTAAATCAAGTCTGGTTAAAGTATCTACTGTCTTAGCTGTTGGATTAACAATGTCTATTAATCTCTTATGTGTTCTCATTTCAAATTGTTCACGAGAATCTTTATATTTGTGAACCGCCCTAAGAACAGTATAAATCTGCCTTTCTGTTGGTAATGGTACCGGACCTACTATTTTAGCTCCAGTAGATTTTGCTACATCAATAATCTTTGCTGATGAAGCATCTAGAATTTTGTGATCGTACGCTTTTAATTTAATACGAATCTTGTTTGCTTTTGCCATGTTTTTATTTCCCCTTTCGTCTAAAATCTGGCTTAGACAAGTGCTCAACATGAATGACCTGACATCACCTACCATGACAACACCTCTCGGTGTGTCAGCAACCTCACATATCAATGCACATGCGATATGATTCTAACAAAGATTAGAACGCTTGTCAATAATGAATTTTAGTTTTTTTATTATAAGCAAATAAGGCACAAATGTGCCCTATTTTTTAAATCATTAGTTACTCCTAATTGAGTCAATTGGCTTCTTCCTGGCTGTATTCCATACAGGTAGGAATGAAGATACAAACGCCGTACCAACACTAATTACAAGGATTAGGAGTATTTGCCTTATAGATACAAATAACATATTAGCATTTATACCAAGTTCACTGATTAGAAGTCGGTTAATGAATATGATTCCTATGAAAGTTAAGATTATCGCTATTAAACTATTTATAAGCGCTATAATAAAACTTTCATTGAAGAAGATGGCGAATACATCCTTAGATCTAGCACCAAGTGCTCTTAGTATTCCTATTTCCTTCTTCTTATGAGAAATACTAGTAGAAATAAAGTTTAGCATTAATAGTGCAGAGAAGAAGGCAAATCCAATACCTATATACATAAATACTTTAGCCATTACGGTGATCATTATGTAGAAGCTATCTAATGTTGTTAATATGCCGTTTGCTAAACCGATTCTATTTCCATCTTTATCATAAGTATAAGAGAATTTAACAAACTCACTAACACTATCCCTATCCCCTAAATTGAATTTACCAATAAGGAAACTATATTCTTTTTTGGAAGTATTTCCGGTAATATCTTCATATGTTTCTGCATTCATTTTTACAGAATAATTGTAAGAGTCTCCTAAATAGAATCCCACAACCTCTAAGGTGCCTTCCTCTATTTCTTCATCACCGCTCTTATAATCTTCTTTAATATAATCTATT
>DUOF01000084.1 GCA_012839015.1 bacterium | reverse complement strand
TTCAATCATGTAAGACCTAGGGGTGTTGTTGTAACCCGAGTCTTCATAACAAGTGAAATTATCATTGGCACAAACCCCTTTTTTATAAGTGCTTTTTTTATCAATTTTAACATCCGATTTTAAATATGTTTTAACCTCTGAGCAATCAACTAGAGCATAAACAGTGGTATACTTTCCTGACACCTTTTCGTAAGTTGTAGTAACTATTTGATAACAAATAGTATCAACTCCCGAGTAATTGGTAGTCCACGTATATTTGAATAATTCACATTCTTCCTTGCTAAGGGACGGCTTATAAACATTTACTTTATTGTTGCCGTTTTCCACTTGTTGTACACAGTAACCAGTCTGTTGGGCACTTACAACTGAAATATTTTTGTTATTACTAAATAAGAAAAGTGCGGTAAAGAAAAAGGCGATTATAACGATGTGATTTAGTCTAAAGATATTTTTTTTCATATAAGTTCCACCTCTAAATAATATATAAACATATTACTATATTAGGATTAACTCTTCAAACTAGTTAACCCCAAATTTAATTATATTAATAATAATGGTCTAAAACGGGCAAAAAATTCATAAATAATTAGTGAATATAAGGGGGAAAAAGTGTGAATACGAAGGATTTATTAAAAGATATAGGTACAAGAACAGAGGGAGATTTATATTTAGGGGTTGTTGGTCCGGTTAGAAGTGGGAAATCCACCTTCATTAAAAAGTTTATGGATAAAGCGATAATTCCATACATCGAAGATGAAGGGGATAAGAAAAGGGCGATCGATGAACTGCCACAGTCTGGGGCGGGCAAATCAATTATGACGACAGAACCTAAATTTGTGCCTAACAATGCAGTACCTATTAGTATGGATGATCTTTCAATCAATGTTAGATTAGTTGATTGTGTGGGTTATATCATTAAGGACGCTAAAGGGTATGAAGATGAAGATGGAGTAAGGATGGTTAAGACACCTTGGTTTGAAGATGCCATTCCGTTTGATGAAGCTGCCAAAATAGGAACTCAAAAAGTAATTAATGATCATTCTACTATTGGTATAGTAGTTACTTGTGATGGTACAATAGCGGACATTGAAAGAGAAAACTATGTAGAAGCAGAACAGGAAGTAATAAATGAGTTGACTGAGATTGGCAAACCATTTATTGTAATTGTTAATTCTAAACAACCTGGAGGCACTAAAGCACAGCAGATAGTCGAGGAATTAAAAAGTAAATACAATGTACCCGTTATTGCTCTTAGTGTGGAAAATATGAGTAGTGAAGATATAGCAAAAATATTAAAGGATGCTCTTTACGAGTTCCCAATTGCTAACATAGAAATAGAACTTCCAAGTTGGGTAAATGTATTAGAAGACAATCACTGGTTAAGAAAATCATTACAAAATTCCATATATAAGGGAATGCAAGTAGCTAAGAAGGTCAAAGATGTTGATAGTATAAGTAAAATAATCGAAGAGAACGAACACATTTTATCATTTAAGATGAATGATGTAATACATCTACTGGGGTTGTATTTACTTCGGTTGAAATGAATGATGAATTATATGAGCAAGTATTAAAAGAAGTAATGGGCTTTGACATAGAAGACCCGACCACACTATTGAAGGTAATGCAAGAATACGCTGGGCTTAAGAAAAACTATAACAATATAGCTAACGCCATTGAAATGGCAAAAACAACAGGTTATGGTTTTGCCTCTCCGGTACTAGAAGAGATAAAAATAGAAAAACCTGTGCTAGTTAAACAAGGAAATAGGTATGGGGTTAAAGTCGCTGCAAGTGCTCCTACGTTACACATAATAAAGGTGGATGTAGATACTAAATTTGAACCTATTATAGGAATAAAGGAACAAAGCGAGGCATTAGCAGATTATTTAGCAGAGGGAATGGATGCAGACCCTCATGCAATCTTCACTAAAGAAATGTTTGGTCAAAACATGGGGGTAGTCATTACTAGCGGAATAAACTCTAAATTGACTGGTCTTCCGGACAACACAAGAGTAAAACTACAAAACCTTATGAAGACAATCGCTAACAAAGGAAAAACAAATTTGATCGCAATAGTCTTCTAGTAAATAAGAACAAAATAATCAAGGCCGCTTTAATCTCTAGAGCGGTCTTTTTAGTTGTTAATAAATAAACAAAAACATTTTTAGGCTACCAATAATAAATTAAATGTTGTAAAATAAAATTGTAATAGCGCAATTTGAGGTTATTATCGACAAAATTATAGATACTTTTACTATATTTGTTGTCTATAACTTTAAAAAAAGTTATAATTATCAAAGAAAGAGGGGAATTAATGATGTATATTTACACGAAATTAATTATGTTAGCAAGTAAGGGAGCTTTATTTTTAGAAGGGGTTACAGGTGACGAAGATTTAGACAATCAAATCAATGTTATCCTTGATTTAATTAAAGGTCCATTAATGTTGGTTATTTATTTAGGATTAGGAGCATTACTAACCGTTAAAGGTGCAATGTTAGGGACCCAAATAGTTAAGGCAGCAGATGAACCACAAATAAGACAAGAAAAAATTAATAGTTTAAAATATCTAGTTATAGGTGTAGCGATTGCTTTTGGTGTTGCATTTATAGCGCAACAACTAGTAAGTTACTTCCAAACTACTCTAGGTGTTACTCCTGAAGCATAAAATATTTTAAATACTAAATTTTTAAATGTTATTTAACATTATCGTACTAAAGGGGTGATTAAGCATGAGAAAATGGCTCGATAATCTTATTATGGGGACCGTCCATTTAATAATGGATACCATCGCAAGAGCGTTCTACGGTCTTGTGTGGGGTATTATGTATGCTTTGAGTGTAATAATTACCATAATAGAGACTGGTTTTTACCTATTTGCAGGTATTAACACTATAGGTTATCGAGATTCAGAAGGAAACCAAAGAGTTGGTTATATTATCGATGCATTTTTAGGTAATGCCAAGATTTTCAGTGCTTATTTACAACTTGCCATCATTGCCTTTGTGGTAATGTTAGTTTTAGCAGTTTTAAAAATAATTAAACAAGATTATATTGATAAAGCCGGACCAAGATCTAAAGGGCCAATATTTAGAAACCTAGTCGTTAGCTTTATTTTATATATATCTATTCCACCGTTGTTTATGATACTAA
>DUOF01000083.1 GCA_012839015.1 bacterium | reverse complement strand
TTGAAGTAGATAGATTCTCACTATCAATAATGGTAACTCTACCTTCATCAAACTCTCTAGCTGCTAAAAGGGCATTATTAAAGGTAGTCGAAAACTTTGAACCAATGCCAAGATAGATAATATCTTTTCCATCCTCTATATAAGGTTTAAAAGCTTCATAAAAATCTACCATTGAAGCAGCAGAAGTCTTAGGTAAAAAGCCTAATTCTTCAACTTTATTATATAAACCTTCTGGGTTTATTTCTTCTCCGTCTTTATAAATTTCTTCATTAAAACCTACATAAAGAGGGACAATTTTAATGTCTGCCTCTTTAATCAACTGTTCATTTAAATCACAAGTACTATCACTGAATAAAACTATTTCTCGCATAAAATCACTCCATTAGTTTATATTTTAATGAAATCCAAGATTTAATCAATGAAATCAAGATATTAAATATAGAATAAGAAAAATTGCACTAATGAGTGTAAATGAAATAACACTCACTAAGGCAATTAGACTGTAATTATTTTTGTTCAACTTTGTATTCCCCGACAATACAATTGTATCTAACATTAGACATTAGTGATCTAATTGAATCGGCGACTTCCTCGCTAGGGTAACTATAGATAAATGGTTCTCCCTTTTTGATTGAGTTTTCTACTACTATTTCATCAAATGGTATTAAGGCCACATTGTTTAGACCAAACATTTTCCTAACCACATTATTATCTACATCATGTCTAGGATCATCATGCTTATTAATAACTAATTTAACTTTCTCGTTTAGTTTTAATTTAGTTAAGATATCAAGTTGTAACTTGGTATTTTTAAGTGAGTTTAGATCTTTAGTAGTAACTAAGATTAATTGTTGTGATAATTTATATAACTCTAATACTAAATCATTAATAACTGCAGGTGTATCGAAGATGATTACATCAAATGCCATACTTAATACTTTTATCATTCTAGTAGCCATGGTTCTATTAATGTAATCCGCTTGTTCTGGTAATACCGGTGCTGGTAATACAAAGAAGTTAGAATTAACATGCTCAATAAATAAATTAAGATTAGGATTAGCTTCTAGGTTGTTGACGGCAAGGTCATAAACAGTGAATTTAGGTTTAATGTTGGTAAATAGACCAACATCACCAAATTGTAGTGAGAAGTCCACTAAACATACCTTTAAGCCAAACTCAGCATAACTAGCTGCTAGGTTAGTCGCAATGGTAGTTTTACCAATTCCTCCACTAGCACCAATAACACTCACGATATTAATATTCTTTTTATCAATAGTAATATCAGAATCATCAACATGAACATAATTTTGATTATAGTAAGAATCTGCTATATCAAATGATTGTTGTAAAACAATCATTGCCCTTTTAATTTTAGATGGGTTTACAAGTTCATTTAAACCGACTCTTTTTAATTCTCCAGTTTTGTATTTAGCGTTAGTAACAATGTTAACAACACTAAGTGGGAACTTACCTCTAAGGATTCTAATCTTTTCATAGCAATCATTTTCAGATTTAAAGTCTGATAAAAAGATAATGTTCTTTTCATTTAGACTTAACTTTAAAATTAAATCAGAATAATCCTCAAAAATGATAATTTCACTATCTTTGGCCGCTATTTTTTTCCAGCGACGATCTAGATTAATTGCTCCCTTATCGATATAAACTTTGTACATACTAACCCCTCCTAGTAATTACTCATTAACTTCTCTTACTGCACATTCTTTAACCATTAATTTATTATCACATTTTATTCCGTAATTGATAGATAAAGTAAGTGCTATTCTTAAGACAATAACTCCTGCTATAATGGCCAACTCTTTATATTCGGTAACAAAAATTGTCCCAAGTGCTTCAGAAGCCATCAGGAACGTAAGTCCCAAAACTACCCTTTCAGCGAGTTCATTCTTTATTCGGTATTTTTGCTTCGTAAAAACATTTTGTAAGTGTCTAATAAATGCCTTTAGTGTTCCAACCGTGATAATGAAAACTCCCAATACTTCGATAACTATAATTACATAGCTTAAAATAGTTTTTAGCATACTCACCCTACCCTTATTATAATTTATCATTATTTTGAACTAAATGCAAGTTATATATACCCCTAGAATGATTGTCACTTATGTATTATTGTACTTAAAATACTTGCCAATGAAATAAGAAAACTACCCGTGGGTAGTTTAATAAAATTATTTTAGTAGTGATAATTATTCCTTGGAATCAAAATCACGTTTTTACAATGAGGACAGATGTATTTTTCATCCTTATTTTCTAATTCGTGTTTCTGCGGATTTGTATAGATTTTGTTTATGTCTTGGACTACTTTATCCTCTCGTTCTACTCTCTCAAGGACTCTTATTTTTTCTCCAACTTTTAGTTTTCTTCCCTCAATACTAGGATTTAACTTATGTAGTGTTTCTACTTCGATTCCATAAATTTCACAGATCTTTTCTATATCCTCACCGATTTGAACAATATGAAATTTCATATCTCTCACCCCTTGTAAAAATATATGAATTAATAGGTTTACTTATTCATAGTAAACAAATTCTAAATCCTCGATGCGTACGGTTTCTCCTTCTTTAATCCCTTGTTTCCTTAATTCATCTTCAATACCTAAACCACGCATAACCTTTAAAAATCTAAGTACACCGGCATCACTAGACATATTAATTTTATTGAATATTCTAGTAATATTTTCACCGTATATCACCCAAACATCGTTATCTTTTTTAACAAAGAATTCACTAGTGTCTTGTTTATCCTCTAGAGTATATTCTCTAAAGTTCTCTTCATTGAATTCTAGAGGGAACTCTGGAGTAGTTTGTACCAACTCATAAAGTTTTTTAACTAGAGGTTCTAACCCTTCCCTGGTTAAAGCACTAATAGGGAATATTTCTACATCGCTCACTTTCTTCCTAAATTCCTCTAAAAATAACTGCGAGACATCTTCATCCATCTTATTAGCAGCGATTATCATCGGTCTTTTCTCTAGGTCTACATTATAAGATCTAAGTTCTTCATTGATAGTAAGGTAGTCTTCATATGGATCTCTTTGATCTCTACTAGACATATCAATGACATGTAAGATAACACGGCACCTTTCAATGTGTTTTAGGAAACTAATACCTAAACCCTTACCTTCATGAGCTCCTTTGATTAATCCAGGAAGGTCTGCTAGAACAAAGTCAAACTCACCATCTATAGAAACAATGCCAAGATTTGGTTTTAAGGTTGTAAAGTGATAATCGGCAATCTCTGGTTTAGCATTAGTTAGAACACTAAGCAAAGTAGATTTTCCAACTGAAGGAAACCCTACCATACCGACATCTGCTAGTAGTTTTAATTCTATTAGAGCGTTGTAGTTCTCCCCAGCATCTCCATTTTCGGCAATACGTGGAACTTGGTTGCGGCTATTAGCAAACTTGGCATTACCTTTACCACCTTTGCCACCTTTAGCAATTAAGACAGTTTCTCCATCTTTGGTAATATCGGCTACTATTCTATTAGTATCGATATTTTTAACAACAGTACCAATAGGTACATTTATATAAACATCTTCACCCTTCTTACCAAAACAGTTGCTCTTTTGGCCATTTTCACCATTAGCAGCCTTAATAGTACGGTTGTATCTAAAATCTACAAGGGTGGTTAAACCGCTCTTCCCGACAAAGTAAATGCTTCCACCGTCTCCACCATCTCCACCGCTTGGACCTCCCTTATCAACATATTTTTCACGTCTAAAAGAGATCGCACCATTACCGCCATCACCTGCTTTTATTTTGACTTTTATTTTATCTACAAACATAGTTTCCCCCTATAAAAAGGCTCCCATCAGGGAGCCAAATGTAATTATCTGTTTTCGTAAACTGATACCTTTTTTTTATTTTTACCAACACGTTCGTATTTAACAAACCCATCAATAAGAGCAAATAATGTATCGTCGCCACCGCGACCAACATTAGTTCCTGGATGGATTTTAGTCCCTCTTTGACGAAATATTATTGATCCGGCATTGATTTTTTCACCATCAGATTTTTTAGCTCCTAATCTTTTTGAGTGTGAGTCACGATTATTTTTTGTAGACCCTCCACCCTTTTTAGATGCAAATAACTGTAGATTTAGTTTATAATTCATAGTATTAACCCCCTTGCCTTATTATTTTAACAAACTGAGAATAACTCTCTTCAATTGATTCTAATTGAATCATAATTGTTTGCAGTATTAGCTTAGTGTCTTGGTCTTGTTTTAAGACATCTATTTTTACATATCCGTCTTTAACTACTGCCTTGATTAGTTTCTTATTAGATAACTTATCTAAAGCATTTAAGCCACCGACTATAACTGCACTAACACCTGCACAAACTATATCTTCGCCGTGCTTAGCATAATTAGCGTGCCCACTAACTTCTAAACACTTGATATAGTCATTATTTTCTTTTTTAACGACTACTTTGATCATTATTAACCAACGATTTCTTCAATTTTTACTTTTGTATACGGTTGACGATGACCTTGTTTTTTACGATAAGTAGTTTTACGTTTCATTTTGAAAATAACTAGTTTTTTAGCTCTGTCTTGTTTTTCGACAGTAGCAGTTACACTAGCACCTTTAACATAAGGGGCTCCAACTTTAACTTTGTCTCCACCTACTAAAAGAACCTTATCAAACGTAATGGTTTCACCGGCTTCACCTACTAGTTTCTCAACGAAAATAGAATCACCTTTTTGAACTCTAATTTGTTTTCCACCAGTCTCAATAATTGCGTACATATATGCACCTCCTAATTTATTTTGGCACTAAGACTCGCCTACTAAGGTAGTAATTAAATACTTTTAGTGACCTTTTAAGAGCGGTTGTAGACCTACTTGAGGCACAACAACGCTAGTATTCTAGCATATCCATATTTTAGTGTCAACTAGCTAAACTTAATTAATTCTATGGTTTTCTTACTAAATTATGGCGGTTAATTAATAGTATTGCTATAAATGATATAAGAGCAATAATTACCATAATAAAATAGTTAACCCATAAATCACCAAAAGTGATATTAGCACTACCTGTAATAGCATTATTATTGGATATAAAGTAATACGATGGAAAAACATGGCCGACCACCTTAAGGGTCTGACCCATGAACTCTCTTGGTAAGAAGGCACCGGTAAGGAAGGCCTGTGACAAGGCAAATACGGTGGAAACCATCCCGATTACAGCATCTTTTTTAATGATAAAGGATAGTAATAGAGCGATCGATAAAATACTTACTGCATAAAGAGT
>DUOF01000082.1 GCA_012839015.1 bacterium | reverse complement strand
GTTCTTTGGGGTTTTCATTTTTTGTCTTGGCAGTTCACTCGCAGGCGCTGGAGCTTATGGTGGCATACATAGCAAGATTAAAAAGGAAAAGTATAACGATGAGAAGTATACCGAAGTTATGGATAAAAACTTCTTCGGTGCTCCATACACCTTTTATTTGCCGTCTGAACCGATAATAATTATGGTAGATGATTCAATACCTGAACAATATATGAATGATATAGAAAGGGCAATTGATAGACTTAACGAGGTAAGTGAGGGTCTAACTTTTAAGTTAGTCTCTACTAACTCAAAACTTAAAAATTCCTTAACAATCCAAGAATTAGAAGAAAAGGTTTTAGAGGAGTTTCTAAAGTCTTATGACATTCCTGAGGGTTCAGGTGTCGCAGGACTTGCACATCTGCGCCAAAAACTATTAACTTCTGAAATAAATAAGGGTTCGAAGATATTTATTAACCCGGATTATTATCATCTTACCTATCCTGTAATTTTACACGAGGTTTTACATGCACTCGGATTTAAAGATCGCGTCGTAGGTGATAGTATAATGAGCGGATCTATTAATAGTAACACAAGGGATTTAACTCAAGACGACATTGATGCTTTGAATTATTTTTATCCCGCTAAGGATAACGCAAAAGAGAAAAGTTCGTCTAGGACTAGGTAGAACATTAATTTTTATCAATAGCATGTAAAAATATAATAATTTTCTAGATATTTTCATAATTCTATGCTAATATATCGAGGATTGAATTTGGGGGTGCACATTATGAGAGAAAGAATAATATTCCGTTGTAGTGAATGTAAGGAAGAAAATTATATTGGTGATAAAAACAAAAGACTACATCCAGATCGCCAAGAAATAAATAAATATTGTTCACGTTGTAATAAACAAACAGTACATAAAGAAAAGAAATAAGCCTTATGGCTTTTTTTATTTAAATAAACACTTATAATAACTATGAGGTGATTTGATGGAGGATATTTTAAAAAAACAAAAAACTTTTTTTGATTCTCATTCCACTTTAAGTTATGAATTTAGAAGAAAACAACTAATCAAATTAAAAGAATTAATCTTAAGTAATGAATTTAAGCTAATTGAAGCATTCCAAAAAGATTTCAATAAATCTCCCTTCGAGGTTTACTCTACCGAGACAGGTTTAGTTATTAAGGAAATTAATTATCTTATAAGAAACCTAAAAAGGTTTATGACCCCTAAAAGGGCCACAACTTCACTAGTCAACTTTCCAAGTAAAGGTTCACTAATTTATGAACCATACGGAACAGTCCTTATAATTTCCCCTTTTAATTATCCCTTTCATCTAACTTTTTTGCCCCTGGTAGGTGCAATAGCAGCAGGTAACACCGTTATTGTTAAACCATCTAGTAAGACAAGTAATGTTTTAGGAGTAATTAGTGAAATACTTGCTAACTTTGATGAGGAATATATTAAGGTGATTAGTAAAGTAGATAATTTGTTTGATTATAAATATGATTATATATTCTTTACCGGTAGTAGTAATGTAGCCAAACTCATAATAGAAAAACAGGCTAAGTTTTTAACACCGATGACTTTAGAATTAGGTGGTAAGTCTCCTTGTATCGTAGACATTGATGCTGATATTGAATTATCTGCTAAAAGGATTGTCTGGGGTAAGTTTTTAAATGCCGGACAAACCTGTATAGCACCTGATTATGTTTTGGTACATAAGGAGATTAAAGATAAGCTTATTAGCCGTTTAAAGTACTATATTAATATCTTCTATTACAATGAAGGTGTACTTAGTACTACCTTCACTAATATAATTGATCAAGCTAATATTGAAAGATTAAAAGCATTAATAGATGAAAAGAAGCTAATCTTTGGTGGTAAAACCATAAAAAAACAATTAGAACCAACCATCTTAAATAATGTTACTTTTGAAGATAAAGTCATGCAGCAAGAAATATTTGGACCAATACTGCCGTTAATTGAATTTGAGGAATTCTATGATGTCATTAACATGCTAAAAAACAAACCTAAACCTTTAGCACTTTACTACTTCTCAAAAGATAAAGTAAAACAAAAGTATGTTCAAGAGCATACAAGTTCTGGAAGTGTGTGTATTAATGATGTAGTAATGCATGTTAGTGAAGCTAATCTACCTTTTGGGGGAGTCGGTGAAAGCGGATTTGGATCTTATCATGGTGAGAAGACTTTCACTACCTTCTCACACCAAAAGAGTATACTTAATAAATCAATACGAGTAGATAATACTCTTAGGTATCCTCCATATAACCTTCGTTCTATAAGAGTTGTAAAAAGACTCTTTAAGTTATAGGTGTTATTATGACTATAACAACAATAATTACTACCCTGATAGGTACTAACACTTACATAATCCATAAAGATAACCAGGCTTTAGTAATTGATCCTGGTTCAAATGATCATAAAATTAACGATTACCTTAATGATAATAATCTAGACCTTTTAGGTATCTTGCTTACCCATGGTCATTTTGATCATATCGGGGGTGTTAGTCACCTAGCCAATAAATATAATAGCAAAATATTCCTGCATGAATTAGACTTCGAACTTGTAATTGACCCACTTAAAAATGGTTCAAACCTTTACAGTAGAAACCCGGTTACAATTGAAAAAGACCTGGAATTAATAAAATTGGAGTCAAATCTAAGACTAGGTGATTTTGATATCAGGGTTATTCATACTCCCGGTCACACAAAAGGAAGTGTAGCATACCTAATTGAAAATAATTTGTTTTCAGGTGACACCTTATTTAAAAGGGCATATGGTCGCTATGACCTATATGGTGGCGATAAGGTTAAACTTACTACTAGTCTAAATAAACTATTAAAGTTAGATAAAAACATTAAGGTTTATCCAGGACACGGAGATACTACCTTTATAAAAGATGAACTTAATTTAATAGTTTATTAGTAACATTTTTGCGGAAATATTGTGCAATACTTGCGGAAATACTACGATTGTCGGGCTTTTTTTGTCGAAACTTCCGCAAGACACCTTAATAGTTACTAATTCTAAATTATTTTGTTTCAAAAACTAGAGATAACTTGTGATAGTTATCTCAAAGCTTCATAAACCTGCGTATTTTTATCTTCTAAAGGTTAGTAAAATCACCTGTTTTTGGTTATAATTTAACTTGAAGGAGTAACACTATGGAAGTAAATAATCTATTTAAAAAAACATATATCAAAGCCAATAACATAAAAGTTAATTTAGATTTAGACATTAATGATTCTATTGATGTTAATTACATCGATATTTTAAGAAATAAAACTATTGAAAAAGAAGTTCTTCAAAGTGTTACATGTGTTTGTCATGATCCTAAATATTATAATGAATATTATGATAAATGCCCAAAGTGTGAGGGTAATGGAGAGGTGCTAATTTCTAATAATACCCTTATATGTAACCACTGTCACGGAAGTAAAAGTGTTGTTAAACACCACTGCAGCATCTGTGATAACATAGGTTCTTATTTAAGCAGAAAAAAAATTAATGTACCACTTAATGAATCTATTAAAGATAAAGATATCATTACACTTGATGGTTTAGGAAAGAAAGAAAAGGGTAATTTTGGTAACCTTAACTTAACTATTAATATTATTGATTTAGAACATTATCAAATAAAAGATAATGATCTTTACTATAAAAGAATAATCCCTTATACACAAAAGGAAGTAGCTAACAGGGTTAGCAAACAAGTTGAAACTCCTAAAGGTTTTAGGAAGATCAATGTTGATGACAAAGATGAATACCAGGTTATTAGACTTGAAGACTCTGGTATAAATGGTGGTGACTTCTATGTTGCTGTAAAGAAAGAACTACCGCCGATAAGAGGTAATGATGTCTACGCCAATGTGATTCTAAAAGAGGGTTTATATAAATTCTATCTAAAGAAAGAAGACTTATATGACGTAGATAAACCCCTAAAAGAGGTCCACTACTTTAAGCCTTTAAATGACCCAAATTACTTATATCTAGATTTAGACAATCTAACCAGTTATCAAGTTATTAAGATTAATAATAAGGGCGAGAAGGGACGTCATGGTGGTTCAAACGGTGACTTATATTTAAAGGTGTTTATTGGTGACAAGTTCCTTGTCAATAACAATAACCTTTATGACCTTAACATTGAATTTAGCGATAGCGAACTAAACTTAGGTAAAAAGATTTTGTCATTGTACAATGAGAAAGTAACTTTTAGTTTTCCAAAAGAGCTTAAAGAGTTTAGTTTTGTTAAGGTAGGTAGTCTTGGTCTTATCAAGAATAAATTAGAGAACAAAGATCTATTTGCTTTAATTAAACCAGGTAATAAGTATCTCTATAAAATTAGCGTCATGACAAACAAGAGCAAAGGAACAATTTTTATTACAGATTATCATCACTTCTTTAATGAAATGGTCGAAGCTTACACCTCTTCAGTTAATCTAGATAATTATCTGACCCTAGATTTTAAGGGACTTAAAAAGAGTAGAGTCTATCACCTAAATGATCAGTACGGCAATGATGTTGTAATCACGCTTATAAAAGGAAGTGATATTAATGGCTAATATTTGTTTTGACTTTGAGAACATTTTTAAACAAGAATATCAAAAACGTCTCGCTGGTGCATCTCTTTACAAATATTTAGATGACCTAAACATAGACTTAAATAGTTTTATAAAGGACGTTGTTAGTAAGGAAAATGATTACTACTTCTCTTGTTCCTCCCTAACTAGAGAAGTTAAGAGGAAAGTAAGTCATGATGTTTATCATAACTTCTTTCTAAGACCCACTTTTAAATCTAATATCTTACCTAATAATAAAACATTTCTAATTAATGGGGATTTTATTTTTGAGACTAACAACTTAGGTGTATACTTCAAAGTAAATGATATCTATATTAGTGATAATGAGAAAATTAAGAAGTTTGAAAAAGAGTTCAATTTTAAATGGAGTTATAAACAAAGTGGTAAGAAAGCTAATAGTGATTCAATCCTAGTCAGAAACATCATTGAATCCACCCCGCTTATTTATGATAAAAAAAGCATTGATATCATCAATAAATGGGATGAGTACTTAGAGTTTGAAAAAAAGTTTTTCTCAGATAAACTTGGCTTTTATAAAACTAGAAATTATTCACTAATTGAACTAAAAGAAGTTAAAAGGACTATGGAAAATGTTAAAAGATATAAGGAAAGTATTTATCATGATGATGGTAATAACTACCTTTATATTTATGATGATAACCTAGACCTTAATAGGGAAGAGGATGTACAAGTAATAGAGTTTGAAGTGATCATAAAAAATAGCAGCGATGCTTTTAACAAACTAAGTTTCTTTGTCAATCAGGAAATAGAAATAGCTAACCCGCTTGAGGCTTTGGATAAGAACGGTGAATTAGTGAGTAATTCCAATGATTTAGATTTTAGTTTTAGAACCAAAAGAATCGGTGGTCTTTTAAAGCCACTTGAAGTAGTCGCTAAAAACGAATCTGAAACAATCTACCGCTTTAGTAAGTTCTGGATCGATGAGAATACTGATTATTTCTCCTCCATAGCCAGGATAAATGAGTATATTATTACTAACTTTGGAGAATTTCCATTGCTTGTTAATATACTAAGTGGTGACATTGCCCTTTATAAGAGAGGAAAACAGGCTCTAACGGATATAAAAACAGGCAATGTGAAAAACCCTGGTTTGATTGGTTACCTGATGAATGTCGATAATGCCAGCAGTGATGAATACATTAAGAAGGAGGACCTAACTTGGTCTACCTCTTATTTAGATGAATATCAAAAGGAAGCTATTTACCAAGCACTCAACTCCAATAGTATATTCTTGTTACAGGGTCCACCTGGAACTGGTAAGACCCAAACTATTACTGAGATGGTTTATCAATTTAATAAAATGAATAAGAAGGTCTTGTTATCTTCCCAAACCCACGTTGCCATTGACAACGTCTTGGAAAGACTACCAGACGAACTTAATATTTTACCGATTAGACTTATTAATAGTGAGAGAAAACTAAAGGCAAGTAGAAACTTTCTTCCTGATAAACTAGTTGATAACTTCTACGAGAAAACTATTAACAAATATAATAATACGATTGAAAACTTCCACCTTTATAGTAAAGAGGTTGAAGACTACCTAAATGACTACAACAAAGTTAATAACTTGGCAAGCAAACATAAGGAATCTAGAGACAAGGTTCATAACTTAGATTTAAGAATTAATAATCTAAAATCGCTACTAAACAACCTAGATGATAAATTAGAATCAAACCAACAACTTATAAAAGACTCTAAAAGCACACTTAAGTTCATTAGTGACTTTAGGGGAAACAACTTTGAGTATATGGACTACAAAATAAATAATCTTGATAATTCCATTCTAAGGGGTATTACAACCCTAACTAATAAGTATGATATTGATAATATTTATCATCTTGAAGGGGCAACTTTAAACGATTACCTGAAATTATTTTCTATTTACTTTGGTGATAATCAAAACTTCAAGGAAGACTATCATGAGCTAATCAAAAGAAACCTAGATAACATTGAAGCTTACTATCAAAAAACTTCTAGAGCAATCGTAGATATTTCTCTAGAGATCGAACTTGAAAATGCGAAAAGGATTAACTACCTAAATGATATAAGGAAACTAGAAGTTGAAAGAAATAAACTCTACAGGGCTAGTCAAGATGACTTTAAAGTAATTGATGATTACTTTAATTATTTCTTCAACAATAAACTAAACATTAATAAGGTGCCTCCAAGAGATGAGGAAAAATTAGCACTAATAAAAAATTACATTGATGAACAGATTGAAGACTTCGAGCTAACTAAGCACAAGTTTAATAACTATCAGGATATATATAGGAATTCCATTGATTTTCTAGCTAACAAGAAAGGCGAAGATTTAGAAAATGACCGGATTAAGTATTCACGTTACTTGTTAAATAACAATGCGAATGTTTTTGGTATCACTTGTAACGCAAACTCTCGCTACTTACAAGAGAGGAACCAATACTTAAAATCACTAGGACTTGGTAATATTGATTTAAGAAATATAGATTTTGATGTAGTTATAATTGATGAGGTAAGTAAAGCAACTTTTGTAGAACTCCTAATACCAATTCTATATGGCAAGAGTATCGTTTTAGTCGGTGACCATAGACAGCTACCGCCAATGTTCAAATATCGTGATAATATGTTTGATCACCTTAGTGAAGATAAAAGAATTAGCAAAGAAAAACTAAATCAGTACCAAGAGATGGTCGAAAACAGTGTTTTCAAACACCTCTTCTCGGTTGCTAAGAAGAATAAATATACCCTACTTAAACAATACCGTAGCCATGAACAAATTATGGAAATAGTAAATCTATTTTATGAGGATAAACTGCAAATGGGTCACAGGAGTGAACAAAACGAGGCTAAAAAACATTTACTTGATATAAACAGTGAACACAATGGTCGTAACATCTTTACTCCACATATTCATACTTATTGGTTTAACTCTCATTACAATCAAGACCGCAGCGTCTCATATGAGAAAAAACTCACTAGGGGTAGTGATGTTTCCACCTCTTTTTACAACGAACAAGAAATTTACTTAACTAAGAACATCTTGAAAACTATTGATAAGGGCTACTCTAAACTTCTAGAAAAGGGACAAATAAGTGAGGCTCCTACCGTGGGTGTTATCTCACTTTATGGGGATCAAGTCAGACTTTTAAAAAGGGAAGTTGGTAAACTTAACTTTAAAGCCCTGGATTTTTCAAAGAGTAAAATCTCTACCGTTGATGAGTTTCAAGGTAAAGAAGAAGATATTATTATCGTAAACCTAGTTAGAAATAACAAAAGTGGACACGCTGGTGAATTTACTAGAAAGTTTGAAAGATTAAATGTAGCTCTTTCCAGAGCTAGAAAAATGTTAATAGTCGTTGGTTCAGTTCCATTCTTTTCTAATTTAAAGATTGATATTGAAAATAGTGATAATCCAAGTATTATTAAAACTAGATATCTATACAAGGAAATCTATGATCGCATAAAAGGGAAAATAAATGAACCTAATGGCTATTTCAAGGAGGATGAATCATGAAATTAAAATTTGTCTATTTTAGTGACTTCTTACTTGAATTATCTATGTACAATAAAGAAAAGATGGACTTCTTTGTTTACTTGTTAATGCAAATAATAAGTGAAGATAAGATTGAATCTAACCTGAGTTTAGAAGAAATATTACTAGATTTATCTATACCTAGGGAAATGCTTTATCTATTTAATAATGCCTTTTATTTTTTATATGACAATAACTTAATTAAGGCTAAAGATGACACAATTGAAAATATTAAAAAACACGAAATCTCATTAACTAGTTTAGGTGAAATATGTTTTAGAGAGAATTACTTGCCAGTTTACAGCGATACTACTAACAAGCAAGTTATCTATAACCCATTAAGCAATAGATTAGAAGCCGTTAATGATTTTAATAATCAGACAGATATAATCGTAATTGATCATTTAATAGATGACGTCCGTTTACGGGAATTATTAAATAACTTTAAAATGAGTATCTTTCCTGATTTAGATGAAGATATGATCATCGACCATAAAGTAATCGAGGTTAATCCCTTTTTAGTTGAAGTGGAACTAGTTAAACGTTCCTCTATTTATTATTTTAAAAACAAAGAGCATTTACCTCTAGGCGATTACCTATCAAGTAATCTTATTTATTTAAAAGATAAAAACGATACATTTAGTGATGAAGATGGAGTAGTACTCACTAATAATGTTCACTTTAAGTTTGTTATCGGAGATAAACTTATAAATTCTTTAAACTCAGATTATTATCTAATTATTGATGATAGCAGAGCATTCAAGATTGAAAATAATAACATCTATTTACCAAGTGAAATTAAAAGTATTATCGATGATAACATTGTAGTTTATAGTGACTCTTTAAACTTACTTTACTACAAAGAAGTAGAGTTAGAGAACAAACTCTTCTTGCCCCTTGTAAACCTAAATAAAAAAAGAGGACTTGATGTCAGTATCAAGAAATGGTTAGAGAAGAACATTAATAAATTCGAAGATAAACATCTAGTAGAATCGATTATAAAATTATTATAAAGGGAGGTGTAAATGATGAATAGTTACCGTATTTTAGGCGTTAGTGAAAACGCCAGCGAAGAAGAAATACAAATTGCTTATGAAGACTTAAAAAGGATGTATGACCCTGTTGTCAATACGTCTAGTAGTGCCTACTCAAAATATCGTGAGATTATTAAAGCCTATAATTCTATTAAAGATGAACAAGATCGTAAACTTTATAATTTAGAACAAAAGGTAAAGAGCACTATTGAAATTAACAAGAAAACAATCGTTAGTGATGACTATTCATTATTTGATTTTGACACCTTTAAAAATAGTAGTGACCTGACGGCCACCTATGATCGCTTGGAAATCGAGCAAATTAGTAAATATAGTCTTAGTGAAATTAATGAAACAGTTAATAGCGAGGTAGAGGCTAGGTTTCTAAAAGATAGAGCCAACCTAATATATAAACAAGTTGATTATCTAGACTTCTTATTAGGTACTAGCAAAAAAGTAGAGTTAAATATTTTAGAAAAATGTGATGAATGCGTCTTAAACTATATAACTTGTCATACCTGTAACGGAATAGGTAAGACAAGTTATGCACAAGAAGTAGTTAACTGCCCGACATGCTTTGGTAAAGGGGAGATTAAAATCTCTAATTGTAATGCCTGTAATAATAAGGGGCACACCTTAGTTAAAAAAACTGTTACATTAAACCTTGCTAAGAGTGATTCAGTGACTCAAGAATTCACGTTAGGTGAATACAATAACTTAAAAGTTATCCTTAAAGCAAAAGATATCGACAACTATAAAATTGAAAATAATAATATTCTGATTAACTACCATTTAACTAAAGATGAGCTAAAATACGGGGTTAACAAAGACTACGTTACTCCTAACGGGACTTTAAACATAAATACTCCACCTTATACAAAGAACCTTACTAAAACAAGTTATGAGTTTGAAGGATATAAACTGGTGTTCACTTTCATAAGTAATCCTTATAATGGGGAAAATATTAATAGATTCATCTTTATTAAAGAAAGTGATCTATATAAGACCCATTATCTAAATCCGCTTACCCTGAACTTTCAGCAGAGGAAAGACACTGAACATTACTTTGAGTTTAGAATAAATACTAAGTTAGAACCCCTGATAGTCAGTGGTAAAGGGGATAAGGGGTTAAACGGTGGCAAAAATGGCGACCTTGTTTTAACTCCCTTATTAACTTATAAACGGATTAATAGTTCTAAATATATTAACTTTGAAGAGAGACTTGTCGATACTTCATTAATGTTTAATTTATTTGGTGGTAAAAACAAAGATTTATTTAATATCGGATTAAAGCTAAAAAATGCCGTCGTCGTAGATAAAAAGAATTCTATTTTATATATTCTAAGCGGTAACAAGAAAGAAAAGAGAACCCTTTCTAGTTACTTCCTTATTAATTTAATTATTATATTAATATGGATTTTAATACCAGCTTTGTTATTAGTGATACCATTCAATAAACAAAACCTAATCATAGTAATAGGTTTATTATTGGTCTATGCTATTATTATCAATATAGCTATCAACAGAAAGGTTTAAGGAGGTAGAAGTATGAAAAATAAAATAATCTTTACTATATTTATCGCTCTTGCTTTTATATTTTATAATAATTTAGTTGTAAGTGCTGATTCAGTTACAAGTGACAACGGATTTTTCAAAATTGAAGTTGGCAATAAGGGTTATGTTGCTCCTGTGCATGATTCACCTTTTGGATATGGTGGCTTAAACCCTATCGAACCATCTGAAACTGGCCTACTTAGATTTTTCAATGTTAGTATAAATCCAAAAGATAATGAGGAAGATGAGGATGAACCTAATAATGAAGTTGAAATAGAACCTAGTTATATGTGGAAACATACTATGTGTTTTGTTGTTAACGGAGTAGAAACTGGGTGTGAAGAAGATATAATCGAATCAAACGAGGGTCTGCCTTTTACTCCTAGCACGTCTTTTGATACTTCTTTTTACGCAGATCAAGACAAAATCCCGTTTTTCTATAAAGATGTAGAAGATAACATCAGCGTTACCTTCAAGAATAGTTTTATTTGCATAGAAAATTGTTTAGACGATATTGTCCTAGATGATATTACCCTAATAGTGGATGATCATCCTCCGGTATTGGATTTAGATAATTCTATCATACCTGAGAGATATAGTATTTTAAGCGGTGAGACAGAGTTCAAGTTTTCTTATGAAGATAACATTGGAATTGATGAAGACAGATTAATGTATATCTGGACTAGAAAAACTAATATCAGCTTTGATGAATTCAGCGAAGGTTATACTAATGGTCTTTCTTTCTTTAGTGCTCCGCCTTATTTCTTAACCCATGAAACAACTTCTTATTACTTAGTAGTATTAGCTTTTGATTATGCAGGTAATAATGCCTATGAGTATATTGAATATCGCTTCAATAGCACTGCTACTCAACTTGAAGTCGGAACAGACTCCCTCCTACCAGTTGATAATAAGTACTATAATGAACTTAATTTTAAAATAGATAATCCTAATAATCACATTAACTTTAAATATGAAGTTGTCCGACAACTTGATTTTCTACATTTAGACGACATCAACACTCCTTTTGATCCTTTAGAAGAGGTAAGCGTTAATAATTTCACCTTAGAGGGCACTTACTTTTTATACATTACAAGTGAAGATGAAGTAGGTAATAGGTATGGCCTTATTATTAGATTTAGAGTTGACCTTAGCCTCCCTTACTTTAAGACACAATCATTAACCTTTCCAAGTGAACAGGAAATATATCAAGAAGTAAAAGGAAAAATAGAATTTGGTGATAGTTTAAGTGGTATTGATGAAAATAGACTCTATTACTTATGGAGTAATACTGAAATTGATTTAGAAAATGAGTATTCTTTAATTAACATCCCTTATACTAATAACTCAAACATAGAGCTTGAGGGAGTGGATGGAACTTGGTATTTATACTTTTTAGTTTATGATAATGCTAACAATTTTGGCACTTTAAGCTTTCAATATACATTTGATAACACAGCGCCTGTTTTAAGTGAGGAAAGAACTAAAAATGAGCCTTCTACTATAGCTAGTGACCACTCAGTTTACATAAACGTTACTGATTTAAATGGATTAGAGAGTGAAAGTTTTCTTTGTGGTTGGTTTTTAAAGGGAGTAGAAGTAACTAACTCCTATACTCTAAAAGACACTTGCCTTAATAAAACATTTGTTAATTCACCAAAAGGTTTAGAGGGTGAATATGTCCTGTGGTTTTATGTAAGTGATATAGTGGGGAATTTTGCATATTTAAGGAGTGAAAATGTCTACTCAATTGATACTAAGAATCCAGAACTTTTGTATGATATAGTTAACGATCATCTTGAGTACTCCGAGATAAATGAGGTGTTTATTAACTTCAGTGATAGTTACTCAGGAATTGACGAGACAAGCTTCAAATACAAGTGGCTTCCAAAAGGAGAAACACCAAGTTCAAGTAATATCCTAGAAAAGAGATTTAGTAATGAGTCATATATTAATTACCCGTTTAATTATTATGGGGAATTTAGGTTGTGGTTAAGTGCGAAAGACAAAGCCGGTAATGAATACTTTGCCCCTTTAAATGAAATCTTTAAAATTGATACTGGTATTATCACGCTTGAGATAAGTGGTGAATCCACGATTAAAATAATAAAGGGTGAGAAGTTTAGCGATCCTGGTGCGACTGCCTATAAAGGCGAGAGCCTTTATAATGGTAGGATCATTGACGTTGATGTTAGCACTAATCTAGACCTTTCCAAACCAGGCACTTATTTTATCGAGTATACTAGCGGAGAGGGAGCTAACCGCGTTGTTGTAACTAGGACAGTAGTAGTTGAAGAGAGTCATTACCTAATTATTATATTAATAACTGCTTTTATAAGCGGAATCAGCACTTATATATACCAACTGATACGAAAAAGCTGGCATAATTAATACCTTTTTAAATTTATTATGCTAGAATAAAAGCGAGGTGGTTACTATGCTTTTACTCTTTGAGGTTGATGGTTATAAATTATTTGACCATAAGATTCAATTTTCAATGTTTCCGAATCGAAGGATTAAAAAACTAAAGGAGAACATAGTAGTCAAAACTATTAATAATAAGGAATATCATGTTTTAAAAAGTGCGATCATCTATGGACCAAATAACTCTGGAAAAACTACTTTTATTAAGTCACTTTCACTATTTAAGAGTATCATCGAACAAGAAAACATTGATAGCGTTAGTCAAGACAAGTTAAACTTTAACTTTTTTGACCCTGACTTAAATATTGATTTTAAAATTGAGTTTCTAAGTAATAAAAAACATTACTCTTATGAGCTCTCATTTAATGATGAGAAGAAGATTAATAATGAAGTTCTAATAGTTGATGGAGAAACTATCCTGAATCGTTTTGGCAAAAACAATAAATGCGTATCACATGTCATTGATTTATTAGGTCACTATGAAAACAAATTACTAGTCTTATCGCTTCCTAGGGAATATGAAGATGTCTATAAAGGCTTTAAAAAGTTTTTTTCAAAGTTGATTGTTTTACAACATGTTGATGAAAATATTCAGTCCACTTTTGACATTTTAGAGGATCCTTTATATAAAGAAGACTTTATTAGATTAATTAGGAATTCAGATACTAACATTAAAGATGTTAGGATTAGTAAAGATATTAATAGGGAGAAATTCTCCTATGTCCCTAAAGAGGTTGCAGAATACTTAAGACTTGAATCTACCTATGAAAAGAATGGACAAAAAATATCATTCCCTTCAATCCTAGTAGACTCACTTGGTACTAAAAAGCTAATTGTCTATGCAAGTTATATTTTAAAAGCTTTAAAAGAGAATTACGTCTTAGTTATAGATGAGTTAGACTCCAGTTGGCATACTGTGTTAACTAGGAATATCTTTGCTCTATTTAATAGTGTTTCTAATACTAGTTCACAATTAATTGCTTCTAGTCATGACCTTCTACTACTGGATGATGAAAACATGTTTAGAAGAGATCAAATTTGGTTTACTTACAAAGATATTGAAAGCATTCACTTTTATTCACTTAATGATTTTAGGGCTGAAGCTGGTAAAAAAAGCAATGCCTTAACTAACTACCTAAAAGGTAAATATGGTGCTCTTCCATATCCTGAGATCGGAGATCTAATGAATGAGAAGGAGTAGTAATCAAGATAGATTTAAAAACCTTGCCCAATTAAAAGAAGATTTATATTTAGTAGTCGAAGGGGAAGCAGATGCTCTCTTTGTTAATAAGATTATTTCTTTTATGTCTACCAAATATAACGTTAGGGTAAGAATTGCCCATGGAAACGGTAATATTCCTATACATGTAAATATTTTGAAGAAGGTTTATAGCTATTCTAAAATAGTAGTCTTATATGACTTAGATGGCCATTTTGATTTAGTCGATATAAAAAGGTTTCTTAAGAATAAAGAAGTAGATTTAAAAGATAGAGATATTTATTTTGTTAATCCTTGTATCGAATACTTTATGATCCTAACAAAAGAAATAAATAAAGAAAAATTTACTCACAAAAAAGATTATAAAGAACTTATTTTCAACCATTACGGGGTGCGTGATTACGCGGGTAATATTCCTCAGGTGGAAGCGATTGTAGAACAGATACAATATGAGGATTACCACAACTTCTTAAATAACCTTGCTAGCATTTCTTCTAAGGATTATGATTTGCCTTCATCCAACTTTATTTATTTCATCCGTCGTATTCAAAAGTAGTTTAAAAGCTAATTTTTATGTGTTATCATAAATGTGTAGTTATTTGGTTTATGTGCTAGGAGGGAGTTAGAATGGTGCTTGGTTTAAGAGGAATCGATATTGTCTTAATATCCTTGTTATTTATAACTGCTTTAAACTGCACTTTAACTTATTTTTGCTGTTCTAAATCTCTTAGTGTTCTAAAATCTAATAAATCAATTGTTTCAGCAGTTAATAAACTTAGGATTTACGATGAATATATTCTTTCAAAGGCAAATATTGCTATAGCATTACTATACTTTTTTATTTGCTATTACGTTATTAGTAATACCTTGCCCGATTCAATTTATGTAATCTTCTTTGCTACTCTAGTTTCTTTTGTTATCACCCTGATTACAATAGTATCTGCAAGACTTTGCTACTCTTATGCTGCTAATGTTTTGTTAGATACTAAATTAAATGAATGGGAATGCATTAAAGAAAACTTTAAGTCATTAATTGTAACATACATACCTTTTATGATTTTCACCTTCTTTATTCCTTCTCTTTTAGTTATGGACATAGATTTTGAGAGTAAAGCAATTAGTATTGGTATCTTCTTATTAGTGTTCATCGTACTGTGGTTACTATCTACGCCAAAAATCTTAATTATAACTCTTGGAGCTAAGAAGATTGAAAATCCTTTACTTAAATTTCGCCTAGACAAACTATTTAGAAAACATAAAATAAAAAGGTATCACCTTTACTCATGGGATACTAGTAGAAGTAATGAATCCAATGCCATGGTTAGTGGTGTATTCACTCAATATGTCTTTATTTCTACAACCCTACTAAATGAAATAACTTTACCTGAGTTAGAGGCAATTATCACTCATGAAATAGGTCACATCAAAAACAATCACTTAGTTAAGGTTCTACTTAACAAGGTCATTATGCTGATGCTATTTGCAGCACTTCTTGTACTTCCGTTCATCTTGGACCTAAATACTGGTCCAATGGTTATAACATACGGTGTTGTAACTATCTTATTCATTGCTAGTTTCTTCTATAGTATGTCTTTAGAAAGAGTCTTCGAGAATCAGGCCGATGCCTATTCTAAGGAACACTCAGAGTCTGAGGTTTTATCCTCAGCCCTAGCTAAAATTTCTAAATACGAGGAAATTGAGAAAGAAACTTCAAAAATTGATAAACTATTTCAGTCTCATCCAGACTTAAAAGATAGAATTGGGAATATTGACAATTAATTTATTAAATGCTAGATTCAGACATATAACTTAAAGAGGAGGTTTTATAATGGAATTAATGCTAAGCGCGATTAAACCGACAGGTGATTTAACATTAGGTAACTATATAGGTGCTATTAAGAACTTTGTTAAGTTACAAGATGATTATAATTTGTTTGTCTTCGTGGCAGACCTACATGCCCTAACTGTTAGAAACAATAAGGAAGACCTAAATAGATGGATCAAAGAAGTCGCTGCAATTTACATTGCATGCGGATTAGATCCTAATAAAGCTACTATTTTTAACCAAAGCGACCTTCCTCAACATGCCTATCTAGGTTATATTTTAACTTGCGAATCTTATATGGGAGAACTTTCAAGAATGACCCAGTTTAAGGATAAGTCTGCTAGAGGGAATAATGAGAGTATAGGTGTTGGTTTGTTTATTTATCCTACTTTAATGGCAGCTGATATCTTGTTGTATGATGCTAAATACGTCCCAGTAGGCGAAGACCAAACTCAGCACGTAGAGTTAACAAGAGACCTAGCCTCCCGCTTTAACCATTACTATGGTGAAACTTTTGTAATCCCTAAAGCTATTGTAGCTGAAAAAGGTGCTAGGATAATGGCCCTAGATGATCCACTTAAGAAGATGTCAAAATCTGAACTAGGTGATAACAAGGGTTCTATCCGTCTTTTAGATGATGTTAAAACAATTAGAAAAAAAATAATGTCTGCGGTTACAGATAGTGATAATCTAGTTAAATATGATATAGAAAATAAGCCTGGCATTTCAAATCTAATGACTATTTACTCTAGTCTTACCAATAAGTCTTATGATGAAATTGAAGATGAATTTAGAGATGGTGGTTATGGCAACTTTAAAAAGGCAGTAGCAGATGTAGTTGTTGAAGAGGTTAGTAAAATCCAGGTTAAATTCAATGAAATAATAAAAGGCGATTATTTAGATAAAGTATTAAAAGAAGGGGCACTTAAGGCTGGTGCAATAGCAAGTAAAAAAATAGACGAAGTTAAAAGAAAACTTGGTCTAATTATTTAAAACTTTATCGATATAACTTTTAAATGCTTCAAGTTTACTTGAGGCATTTTTCTTGTTGTCTTCGATAATATTATAATATACCTTTAGTTTCGGCTCTGTTCCTGATGGTCTAATAGCGATGTATGACTTATCTTCAAATATTAGTTTCAAGACATTGCTAATAGGCAAATCTAATGGTTTATAATTTTCTTTTGAATATCTTCTTGAGGTTAAATAATCCTCCTTGAATACTACTTTATATCCTCCTATTTCATGGATATCAAGATTTCTAAGCTTAGTGATAATTTGATTCATCTTTATAAGGCCATTATTACCTTCGAAAGTATAAGCTTTAGTTAGATTCAAATGATATCCGTATCGTTCATAGAGTGACTCTAGCACATCTATTAGGTCTAGACCTTTTAATTTAAAGAAAAGAGCCATTTCACTAATCATTAGTGAAGCACTAATTGCATCTTTATCTCTAGCTAGGTCATTTACTAAGTAACCATTAGATTCCTCATACCCTAGTATAAAGTTTTTAAACTTATTCTTACTCATAAGTTCTCCGATGAACTTAAAACCAGTTAAAGTATAAATTGTCTCAACATTAAAGTCATCAGCAATCTTCTCACCTAAGGTAGAAGTTACGATAGTAGTAATAATCTTGCCATCTTTTAAATCTTTTTTATTAGTGAGTAAATAATAGATTAATAAGGAGCCGATTTCATTGCCATTTAGTAAATGATAATCGCCTTCTTTTTTTATACATACTCCGATTCTATCAGCATCTGGATCAGTTGCCAGGACTATATCAGCATCTATACTCTTTGCTAAGTTAATTGCCATGTCATAGGCATTTAAATCCTCTGGGTTTAAAGAGCTCGTATTAACAAATTCTTTATCGTAGGTAGATTGTTCCTTTACAACACTTAAGTTATAACCACTCGTTTCTAAAACGTGTCTTACTCCCTTTAATCCAGAACCGTGTAAAGGCGTGTAGACTATCTTAAAGTCTTCCTTATCTAAACTAGGATTTAGTCTAGAGGCTTTAATCTTTTCAAAGTAAGAATTAGCAAATTCTTCTTTCAGTATGATTAGGTTTTCATGGTTTATTTTCTCTTTTTTTTCAAACATTAGATCAATACTTATTTTACTCATTTCGTCGATTAGTAAGTTAGCCTCACTTAGTGAGAATTGGTATCCATAGCTATTATAAACCTTATAACCATTATATTCTTTAGGGTTATGAGAGGCAGTTATGTTTATTCCACCGAGTAAATTTTTATTTAATATAGTGTGTGATACTAGAGGGGTCGGCATTAAATCTAGTGACATATATACTTTAATTCCTCTAGAGGTGAAGAAAGCCGCACACATATTAGCAAACTCTTTAGAATTATTACGGTTGTCATAGCCAATTACTATCCCCTTGTCTAAATACCCCGGATAATACTTACTAAAATAGTTATATAAACCATAATTTATTTTTCTAATAGTAAACTCATTTAAATAACCTGACCCGATTCCCATAATACCACGGGCACCCGCGGTATTAAATTCTAGGTCATTACTAAAAGCCTCTCTTATTTCATCTTCATCCATATCATTTAGTATTTGTTTAATTTCTTTACTTATATTCTTATTATTCAACCAATCATTATATTTCTCTTTATAGTTCATAGCTAAGTTCCCCCTTAACTATCTCCAAAAATTTATCATTCGGTTTAGCTTCAAATCTCTTATTAGAGAGATAACTCAGTCCTCCGTTAACTTTCTTGAATGTTATACTACTAGCATGCAACAGTTGATATTCATAACCGTATTTATCTCTAATATAATTATTAACCCGTCTATCTCCATATTTGTAATCATTTATGATCGGATGATTAAGAGATTTTAAGTGGACCCTTATTTGATGGCTATGACCACTTATAAGTTTAACTTTAAGTAAACTAAAATCAGTTGTATAGGTAAGATACATATAACTAGTTAATGCACTTTTACCTTTCTTCTCATCAACACTTACATAATTCTTATTTACATCCTTTGATAGTTTGCTATCGATAATGGCGTTTTTAGTAACTCTACCCTTAACTAAGGTTATATATTCTTTAACAAGATCATCTTTATTTTTAAATAGATCAAATAGAATTTGAGCACTCATAACATTTTTAGCAACGATGACTATCCCGCTGGTATTTTTATCAAGTCGATGGACAGCGCTCGGTACAAACGTATCTTCTTTACTATATTCACCCTTAATTGATAGGTAATTAAGTACCTGATTGTTAAGTGTCTTAGATTCTTTATTACTATCTTGATGTATTAGTAAGCCAGATGGCTTATTAACAATTAAGATATTGCTATCTTCGTAGATGATTTCAAACTCTATCTTTTCATTATCTATATCTTTTAAGATACGAAATGATTCAAGTTGTTCATCGCTAACATATATCTTTATATTATCTTTCTCTTCAATATAATAATCTATCTTAACAGGTTTACCATTAACCTTGATATCCTTCTTCCTAAATAATTTATAGATAAAACTTAAAGGAGCTTCACTAAGATATTTCCTAATAAACTTATCTATCCTTTGTCCTGCTTCCTTCTTGCCCACATTAAATTCGACCAAAGTAATCACCTCTACCATAATATCATATGATTATTCTAACATAGCAATAAAAGATTAGCATTATTAGGCGTTAAAATAATAATTGCACTTTGGTTAACAACTTGTTAAAATGTTTAAGCAAGGAGAATTAGTTAAATGGGAGATTTATTTTTACTTATTTCAGCAGCGTTAATTAGTGCTATTATTCTATTTACACTTTTCTTTTTAGGCTATAAATTAAGTCATAAAATAGGCGTTAAAAAAGCCTTATATAGGACTACATATATTATTATTTGTGTTGGTGTAGCGTTTCTAATTACTAAGCCCGTTACTGGGTTTTTACTACATTTTGACTTAAGGAAAGTTGGAATGGAGTTTAGCGTCAACGGTGTTCAATACAATTTATTAATTGACTACCTAGAGGGGTTTATCGTTTATAACGATGTCTTTGTTACCTTATATGAGTTTTTCCCATCCCTTAGGGAATTATTTACTGAGGTTCCTCACTTACTAGTAACCCCATTTGCCTTTATTATTATTTTCTTCTTCATTTCATTAATCTTTTATCCGATTTATTTGCTTGCTAGTTACGAGGAAAAAGGAATAACTAGGAGGGCATCAAATAAGAATCAAGGTGGAAGACTCTCTGGAGTACTTGGAGGACTTCAAGCTATCTTCCTGTTTTCTATTATCTTATTACCGATAAACGGTGTTAATCGTGCGTATCAGAGTTCTTTAAAGAATACGCTAACTAATGAAAAATCACTTTGTACACAAATTGAATCACTGAGTCAGTTCAAACAAGTCTGTGATGCGATTGATTTATACAATGCTACTGCATTTGCTAAGTTAGCTGGTGAGTATAGCATAGATCAGGCATTGTTCAGAGGTGTGACCTCCACCCAGTATGGAGACAAAACTACTAATATTGAAAAAGAGATTTCACTAATTATAAGGAGTACCCTTATACTAGATCAATCTGGAATCATTTATTATCTAAACAGTAGTAGTAATACTAATGACGAAGAGACCTACACTGATATTATTGACACTAAAATGTTAAGTAAAGAAAACATCGAACTTATCATAGAATCTATCACTGAATCAAAATACACTAATAGTGTTATCAATGACTTACTTCACTTCCTTGTCGATATGTTAAATGCTAAGTTAGCTGAAATTACGCCCGGGCATTTCACTCCTGTAACCATTGAAATTAGTCAGGAGGACCTTGAAGAAGAGGTCAGGATTATATTTCAGGTTTTGGCTATGATGGCAGATTTCGATATGTTAGACCTTCTTCTAGGGCCACCTATAGTTGGAATCACCCCTGGTGAGATTATTCAAGGTTTCAATATTGATAATATGTTAATACTCTTTAATAGAATACTTGACTCTAAGACTTTTACTAGATTCTTATATCCTACTATTAACAATGTTCTAGCAGATTTAGATGTCTACATTGAACCCACTTCAGATTATGATTTAAGAAATGAACTAGAATTAGTGGCAGATGTATTAAAGATAGTTCAAAAGTATGAAACTGATGATTTCTTCTATATCCTATATAACTTAGAAGAAGAAGATAAACCGATAGTAGCCAACTTACTTAATGGTATCGTAAACTCTGAAATATTCTCAGATACCTTGCAGGCATTGTTCGATACAGTAAAGGATACTATTGAATTAACCGGCTCAATGTTAGATCGGGTTGATAACTGGGAAAATGAATTAGAATTAATTATCAGCGCTATTCAGATTTATATGGATCATTTGGAAGGGAGAAGTCTTGACTTCTCTAAACTGACTCATGCGGTTAAATCAGCCAGTAATTCTAAATTGGCTCAACCGGTCATTAAATCATTCATGAGAAAACAATTACTAAATACAAGATCAAGATTCTTCACATACCTAGCAGGAATCGGCAATGGAAATGAGGGTTAGAAAAATGAAAAAAATTATACTTACAAGTATTATATTAATGGGGGCTTTCCTTATTATCTTCAAAGGTGATAAGGTAAGCGCTAATAGCACATGTAACACGGAAGTTACTAGTTCAATCAAAGATCCTGGTACTTCTAGATTTTACTTATGTAATGGTGATAATATTTATTTAATGGATGATAACAGATCACAATCCTCCTATTTTGGCACTGGTTATCGTGACACCTTCTTGTATGAGGTAGATGTTCATAATGTTGAAAACTACTATATGAGATCCTTGTCCGTTATGGCTAGAGTTTATGATGATGTACACTTCAAACACATCTTTACAAAAGGTAATGGTGATAATAAGTGGATTAACATTACAAAAGATGGTATTAGCCTTTACAGTGGTAAATTCCTTGATACACTCCTAAATGATTCAGAGGATGTTTACTTGCCTTTATTCACTGAAGTTGGAACCTATAAGATTGATCAAATTGTTAATGATGGAATTGTAGATAAGAGTATTTATATTCATATCATTGACCCTCTTGCTGCAGACTTTGAAATAACTAGTGCTACTATAGACAAAGTTGAAATAACCACAAAAGGATTTAATAATATTACCAATAACAGTAATAACCTGAACATGGAGTTCCAGATTGCCAAATCTATCCACGGTATAAATAGGACTGCTACTCTTAGCGTTAATGGCATTGAATTAAAGGTGCCTGTAACAGTTAATGAAGAGAATTATTCAATTAATGTTAGAAGAGCTCTAATCTTCCCACATTTAATGACCAATAATACTACCTCTAATCCAAATATAATAATCCTAGAATTATCAAACAACCTAAATATAAGTGTTGAATTTACTTATTCTCTAGTAATAGCAGAGGAGAAAGTAGTCGTTATCTTAAAGACTCTAGAAGAAGAAGGAATTCTTACTAGCAAAAAAATTGATATCACTGCAATACCGGGCGTTGGTAATGAACTTATTAGTGAGAGTAATCTATACTTCTTATCTAGAGATCCTTCCTTACCAAGTGATAAAGAAGACTTCATGAGAAGATACAAGGGAAGTGTAGAAAAGGGTACCTATACTAACAATTCAAGCGTTATACTAAGAAATCATAACGGTAACTTCTACCTATTTGTAGCAGCCGAAGATAATAAAGGATTCACCGTTACTAGGTCTGGTCTAGTAAAACTACAAGCTAACAATGATCAAATCGGGAAAATAACTTCTGATAGTGTTGTCTTTTCTATCTTTGTATTAATTCTAGCTGTTTGTCCAATAGCTGTTTATACTTTCGTTGAAAAGCACAAACAAGATTGATTTTAAAGGTCTTATATCATATAATTTAATAGTCTAATTTAGACTATTAGGAGGAGTACCCAAGAGGCTGAAGGGGCTGGCTTGGAAAGCTAGTAGATTCTTAACAGGATGCGCGAGTTCAAATCTCGTCTCCTCCGCCATTATAAATAAAATCTCATTATATATGGATTTTTCAAAGGATAAGTAATTAGGTGCAATTGATGCACCTTTTTTAGTTTCTTACTTTAGAGGGTAATGTTTGTTAATCATTCAACTCGTTACTTAAATAATTATGATAATTATGTCCAAGCTATTGTTCTTACATATCTAAAACCTATTTTAAACATCAATATATGCTTTAATGGTTTACTGCCTTACTGTATAAAACAAATATTCATATTATATTACAGGAAGTTATCACTTCCAATATTAAGAAAGGAGAGATAATATGGACTTTAACCATAGTTGTAACAGTTTTAATAGAGGCTGTTTTGGTTGCAGATGGTTCCCTCGCTGCTGTATTGGATGCATTCTTTGCCTTCGAGGTCCAAGAGGTCCTCAAGGTCCTCAGGGTGAACAGGGTATGCAAGGCCCCGAAGGTCCTCAAGGCCCTCAGGGTGAACCAGGTCCGGTTGATACTACCTCATGTGCCTGTGTAGATCAAATGAGAAATGTAATCAGACAAATAATAGAGATATATCCAGAAGATAACTTAATAGTAACGATGGAGAGTGGTAATACATTAAGTGGTCGCCCAGGATTTTTGCTACCAGCTCCTAATACAAATCCTAATGCAGGAATCTTTGTTTTAGTTAACAACCAAGGTGTTGAAACAGGGGCTATTTCAATATGTAAAATTGCTGCAATAAGAGTAACAAGTGCAGATTATAATGATACTATAACCTACTTGCCTACACCTAGTGAACTACCAGAAGGTTGTGCCGCAGATTGTGAAGCTGCTATAAGAGCATATCTACCGGTAGACAAAGAAATATCAATAAGAGCTGGAGACCAAACAGTTGCTAATGGAACGGTTCGTAAGAGCGAGTATGGTATGGTTGTTGTAGTTGGTAATAACGATGCTAACCCTACATTTATATCTTCTTGTAAAATCGAGTTGATGTTATAACCTTATAAACCGTTAGTATAAACGCTAACGGTTTATTTATAGTTATCTTAATATATATGCACTGACAATTATTTATAAGCAGTGGGGTTTTTAATTTAAATTTTACTACTGATAGATATTAGAAAAACTTTTTCAATATCGTTATTATCAATTATCTTTATATGTTATACTTTTAATGAAATTTATCATCGAGGTAACTATGGATATTAGACTAAAGACTTTGCTAGATGAATCAAAAACAATAATTCTTGATTTTGATAACACTATTGCAGCTACTGAGCAATTTGCCTGGCCAGCTTTTAATAATGTGCTTAAAGACTTTAATGTAGAACTTAAAGAGGAACATATAAAAAGGTACATCGGTAATACTGATAGAGTTATTTTCTCAATGATTGAGAAAGACTTCGATATTACTATCGATTTTGACTATTATTTCAATAAGAGAATTAAGTTTTATATAGAAAGTGTTATAGCAAGTGATCTAAAACCCTTTAAATATGTTTATGAAATATTAAATGAATTCAAAGATCGTGATATTTATATTCTTTCCTCTAATACAAAAAAGGCAATAGTAGAAATACTTAAAAACTGGAAGTTAGATACCTACTTCAAAGAGGTATATTCAATGATAGATTTAAAATCTACAAAAGAGGAGTTTATTAAAAATTCTCTTCTTCCCGATTATTTCAATACTAAGAGTGAAGATCTTATTGTATTTGAAGACTCTGCTAAAACAATTAACATGGCTAAATCTTACGGCGCTAAAACCGTATTTATTAAAAATGAAATAAATAAGAATGATTCTTGTAGTTGTGACTACATAATAGAGACATAAGTTTTAGAATATATTTTTAAAGAAGTTTACAAACATATTTATAATTTTCTTAAAGAAGTTGACTATCGAGTTCCAAACCCTTAAGAGTAAATTTTGAGGGTTTTTTTCTATTTCTAACTCTTCACTCGATAAACGATCATGAGTTACGATGGTTAACTCTACAATTTCTGATTTATTATTTTCATATCCAACATTGATAATAAGGTTGTATGAACCCTCTGTATTACTATTTGGAGTATACTCATCTAAAACAAAGTTATATTTAAGTGGCGTATAACTAAGTAAGTACAGATTATTAAGTAAGTTGATTATTTGCTCTTGTGTTAATTCTATGTAAGTATCTACATGAATGATTTTCTCATCTAGGTAAAATACTGGTGGAAGATCATCCTTTACTTCAATAATGATTAAAAACTCTACTTCCTCATATGTAAAGGATACTTGATACATACCCACCTTATTGTAGTTATCACTGTATTCATCATTAAGCAGAGTAAAATAATTTAAGGCCTTCTCGTTACTAATAACGTTGGTTCCATCAAAGTTATTACTAATTATGATATTGCTTTTAATTTCATCAATAGATAAGAGCTTAGAGTTACTAGTATAAATTTTATCCCCTTCGATTATAAGCGGCTTTATATCATCGTAGTAACTTATTTTAATGGTAAAGTTATTACTAATATTAGATGAAGAGTCCCTCGTATTAATAATAAGTTCATAAGTATTATTAATATTTGGAGTTGCTTCGCTCCAGTTATCTGAAACAATGAGATAGGTAAACTCAGTGTCTACATTATCACTGATTTCAAACAAGAGATCTATATTGTCAATGTTAATGATTACATCATTATAGAAACATCCCTCCAAGATGGAACACTCTAGATGGTTTATACCATCAATGAGTGGTGGAGTTATATCTACTACACTTACAAGTATAGTAATCCGTGCTTCATTGCCACTAAAATCACTAACAGAAAAAGTTACTTCATACATCCCCAAATTATTTTTGTTATCACTGTAATGATCCTCGTGGACTATTATTAAATGACTTAGGTCACCATCAGTCTCATCTATCGCTGTAATACTTTGTTTTATTGTTTCGATACTAATAGGGTTATCGACATCACTTATATACACTCCTGAATAGTTAAAGAACATCGGTTCGATGATATCGTCTATTCTATTGTTTAGACTCACTTTGTAGAAACTATCAAGTGGGTATGTGTCATTTCTAACTATATTTAACTTATTTTCAAGAATCAGTGTAAAATCATTATCGGAAGTAAATTCAAATTCAAAGTAATTACCACTTATATAGCTAACTGAGTGTTCAACCACTCCTTCCTCGCTAGATAAAATTATCTTCTGATAGTTGTAATTGCTACAACGGTCAAAACACGAATTAAGGGTGAACTCGAAGGATAATTTGTAATCTCCTTTGGCAAATTTTTTCCCAATCATACCGTTGCTAACTTCTATTTGATAGAGTTTGTCACTATTTGGATTAACACTTATACTCTTGTTAACATTGTTAACCTTAAACAAATTACCAGATAGCAATTTAGTAATAAAGATGTCCTTAGTAGCAAGGTTTTGTAACCTAATATTGCTAAACCCTATGATAGGATTAATATCACAACCACTACCCTCTCCTTCTATAAGAAGATAAAAATTCTCATCTGAACTAAAATTATATTTATAGTATGAGTTTTTAGAGTAATCAGTTAAAAGATTTTTCACCTTACTACTTGAAACAATCTTTATATTTTGTTTACTAAGCTCTAAACATTCTGGACTAAAAAAGTTAAAACTTAGTGAGTAGGAACCTCCCTTAAAATAGGTATCCTCCTCTTGATCAGTGATGCTAAAAGCATAATCAAGAGATTCACTAAGGTCGAGTTCAATCCCTGGAAGGCTATTGTTAACTAGTGAACTTCTCCCTAATTTATCACTTAAAAATATTTGCTCACTCGAGTCTATTTTAGTCAGTTTGAAATTGTAGTATTTATCACTATATGGAACCGTGTTACTCACCTTGCTTTCAAGGCGAAAGTAAAACTCACTGTCGCATTCAAGGTACTGTGATATTTTATATTTATTTATGTTTACATCTAGTTCACTAATTCCTGAATCACTAATAACCATTATCTTTCTATATTCATAGGTGTTTTTTAGAGTAGTATTTATCTCCAAGTAATAAACACCCCGGTTAAATTTGCCTGTGCTAGCCCCATTCTTATAATCAAATGAATATGTCTTACTAGTTTCACTAGGACTTATATACATTTCACTCTCAAACACTCTAAAATCACTACCACTTTCAACTTCATACACAAGGTTATCTAGGCTTTGGGCCTCAATTATATCCCCCTTGCACAACAAAAATCCTAAAACTAAAAATAAAAGATTAACTATTTTTTTCATTGTCTTCCTCCTTACATATTTAATAAGTAAAAGAAAAGATTTCTCCTTAATAAAAAAGAAAAGGGCTCTAGGGTGAGATCATGAAGCAACTGCTTTCCCTTTTCTATATGAGGTTGTCAGCCTCATTAAATATAAGTAGGTAGATTTAGTAAAAGTTCCTACCTAAAAGTATAATTTTTTATCAATTATCTTTATAATGTTAAAGAGGAGTGAAAGTAATGCCGTCAAGTTTAACTCATTATGCTTTTAACAAAGATGTTTTAGAAAGTAGTCAAGATTTAGTTTTTATGAAAGATAATTGTGATATTTATTTACTCGGAGCACAGGGTCCGGATCCTTTTTTCTTTTACGGGAGAATTCCTCTAAAGAATAAGAAAATTGATTTTGGTAGCAAGCTTCACAAGGTGAGCCCCAGCAAGAACTTTGCCACCATGTTTAAGTATGCCAATAAGTTTGAAGGTAGAGCTAAAGACTACCTATATGCCTACATCTATGGAGCGATACTACACTATCTGCTTGATAGGTCCGTTCATCCATACGTTTTCTATCGAACTGGATTTGGATATAAGAATAGTTTCTATGACCATACTTTGTTTGAGACTCACTTAGATGTTTTATTAATGAATGATTATTATAAACGATATGAAGCTAGTACCATAGAGGCAATCAAGGCTGATGAAAATAAGGTCATCTTAGTTTCAACTATGTATGAGGATCTAGCAAAACAGGTGTATCAAGACTTCACCATTGATAGTAAAGTATTTGCAGACTCCCACAAAGAGATGATGACTATTCAAAAAGTACTTTACAGTAAGGAAGGAGTTAAAAAGTTTTTCTATAAAAACTTATTTTCTAAATCACTGATCAATAGTATGTCACATCCGCTTAAAGTTAGAGACGATGACATAGTAGACTACCTAAACTTAAGAAAAAATACGTGGAAGAATCCTGCTAGTGGAGTAGAGAGTAATACTTCTATTATAGAAATAATTGAAGCAACTAAAAAAGAAGTACTTAAATGGAAAGAAGTTATTCTAAGTGCCTATAATAATACAATAGATGAACAAACCTTAGAAATCCTTTGTGACAATACAATTTACGATGGTATTAAGGTTGGAGAGACAATGGTTCATCAAGATCCAGTTTTTGAAAAAGGAGTGGCAAAATGATAGTACGTTCTAAACAAAGACTACATATCGATGGTAAAAAGAAATTAACCCAAGAAGGGGAACTTATTGACCTAACTTACGATAAGAAAATAGTAAGCGAAGTCTATTTTCCTATGTTTGCCAACAATGGTAAAGAGTTAGAAGTTAAAGTAAAAGTTGGTAACAATGTCAAGGTAGGGGATATGCTAACTTGTAGGAGCGACTTTTATGTCCCTTATTTCTCAAGTGTCAGCGGTAGAGTAAAGGAAATAAAGGAACTATACTTTCCTGCCTTAAACAAAAAAGTCAATCACCTTGTTATTGAAAATGACTTTAAGTATTCTAAAAGAGATTTACCAAAAATAGATATAGATAAAGCAAGTAGAGAAGAAATAATAGAGGCAATTAAACAAGCTGGTATAGTTGGATTAGGTGGTGCAGGTTTTCCTACCTATTTTAAATATTCATGTAACGAAAAAATAGATACTGTTTTAATAAACGCAGTTGAATGTGAACCGTATTTAACAACTGATCACGTAACAATGAAGAATAATCTAGAGTTGCTACTTAAGGGATGTTTAATCTTAAAGAAGGCTGCTGATGCCAACAAAGTTGTTATTGCTTTTAAAAGGAATAAGAAAGACTTAAAAGCAATGATCAATGAAAGGTTAGTAGATTATCCTTTTATTGAAATAAAGGAAGTAAGAGATGCTTATCCAATGGGATGGGAGAAATTATTAATACAAAAAGCGTTAAAACTTGATTATGAAAAACTACCTAGCGAAGTAGGTGTTATAGTTAATAACTCTAACACTTGTATTAGTGTAGCAGATGCTCTGTTAAATCAAAATATGATTACTAAAAGGATCACTACCTTTTCTGGGAACGCTCTTAAGAAACCTAGTAATGTTCTAGTACCAATGGGTACCCTGGTAAATAAAATTATTAAAAAGATTGGTTCTTACAGTGAAAAGGAAGTTTGTCTTCTGCCTGGTGGGCCGATGACATCGAGCGCCGTTAGGAGTGATGAATTTGCACTTACTCCTACAATGGGGGGCATTGTCGCCATGAAGAAGTTAAATATTGAAAGTGAACCTTGTTTAAAGTGTGGGGCATGTATTGAAAATTGTCCAGCTAATATTCAACCCATAGAAATAAAAGAAGCCTTAGATAGGCGAGAGGTTGATACCCTTATGAAACTAGAACCTAACAGATGCTGTGAATGTGGTGTTTGTTCATTTGTTTGCCCTAGTAAAATTGAACTAACTGAAGCTGTTAAAAAGGCTAAGTTATATTTGAGTGTTACTAAAAATAAACAAGGGGGTAATAAAT
>DUOF01000081.1 GCA_012839015.1 bacterium | reverse complement strand
CTAATACTGATGTAAAATATAACTTAATTGTAAACACTACCATGATTGACAATGAGGCCACCTATGAGCCTGCTCCTGAAAATGAGAACTTTATCTATTTTGGTAGAGAAGGCTTCATCGCTAAATATGTTGCTAGAGATCATACAAAGGGAGAAGTTAACCCGATCTATATAATCGGTGACTATTCCCTGATTGAAGGATTTAATTTTAAAGAAGCATTTGAGGTTACTAGAGATATTCAAACCGATGATGATCGAGGACGTTATGCATCCTTTCTAAGTATTACACTTGTTTCTAATATTATAAAAAGTAGTAATAAGCAGCAATTTATTGGATTCTTGACAATGATTTCTACCGCAGTAGTAGCGTTTGTATTAATATCTTCATTTATTCTTAAGGGTTATAACCTGTTTAACAAAGGACAAGGCTTCAAATTTAAAGAGACCATTAAGATTGCCTGTTTTGCTACACTGCAACCTCTTGTAATAGCTTACGCACTTCTATTAATAGGACTAGATTATACTATGTCTTTCTCATTTGCTTATTTATTTAGAATTGCCTTCTTGTACTTTAGATATATAACTAGTAAGAAATCAAATTTATTTGATTTAATTGCAACCGGAGAATTATAGTGATTATCCTAGCTAGTTCTTCCCCTAGAAGGAAGGAATTATTACTGTTTTTAACTAATGACTTTAAAGTCTATCCTAGTGAGGTTAAAGAGATAATAAAGCCTGGATTAACTATCGAGGAAGTTCCAGGTTACCTAGCTAGACTAAAGGCACTTGATGTTGCTAAAGAGTTTCCAAATAATTTAGTTTTGGGGGCTGATACCATTGTTTCTATTGATAATGAAATACTAGGTAAACCTAAAGACCGTCAAGACGCTTATAATATGTTACGTAAGCTTTCTGGTAAAACTCATATAGTTGTTACCGGATTTTGTTTAACTAAAGAAAATAAAACCAAGACTTACACCAATGTTAGTGAAGTCACTTTCTCAGAGTTAAGTGACGAGGACATTAATAATTATCTTGATACTGGTGAATACATCGGAAAGGCTGGATCTTATGCGATTCAGGGTAAATCGGCTGTTTTTATTAGTAATATTAAAGGTGATTTCTTTGCAGTTATGGGACTTCCACTGTCTCAACTACATCAAGCACTGAAGGAATTTGAGTAGGCACTAAACAACCTTTGCTTTCTTTTGAATATAATAGTATGAAAAAGGAGGTAAAGAGATGCAATACGCAGATGATTTTTCATATTATCAACCAAAAGAGGATGAATCAAGATTAATCGGTCCAGCGTTACCTTTCGTTGGTGGCGCATTACTTGGTTATCTTGCAGGAAGACCTGGGATAGGTTACGGTAGACCTTATGGATACCCTATTTATCCTAGTTACTATCAAGTACCTGCATTCTATACTACTTATTATGGTTATGGCGGCTATAGTCCCTATAGGCCAAGGAGACCGTATTATCCAGGGAGATATTAATATTTATTAAAAAAGCCTAAATCTAAATTTAGGCTTCTTTTTGTTTCAATTGATCGCTAAGATATTTAAAAATTTTCTTGCTACCATGGCCGACAACTAAAGTAATTTTCTTACTCTGCATAACAATGGCACTGACACCATTTTGTTTTACTTGTTCTCGATCCATTTCTTTTTTATTGTTCAGGGACAAATTTATTCTAGAACCATTAAGCTCTACTTGTAAGAGATTATCTCTTCCACCTAGGGCCTCTAGTAATCCTGGATACTCTTCGTTATCCTTTCTTTTGAAATACACCACAGTTATTATTGCTATAATAAATATAACGATACCAACTATGGTGATAATCTGCCAATCATCACTCATTTATCTATCACTCCTTCCTTAATTATAATATATTCTAAAACCAGTTGCAATAAACATAAGTTTATTCACTAATTATTTGTTACTTATAAATATTTATTTTAAATTCTTGTTTATTTTATATTTTCGACATAAGTTTAATAGTTCAAAACTTCTAGTATCTGTTTGATTCTGAATCAGTATTGCTAGTGCCTTCTTCCTTTTTCCTATTAATAGGTAAGCAAGGGCCAAATCACTACCTGCCTCTTTAAGACCCAGTTTATAAGCTCTCTTATACCACTTTATTGCCCTTCTGTATCTCTCATTTTCAAAGTAATAGTCTGCAAAGGAAGCAAGGGCAGGGATACATCCATTTCTAATAGCCCTTTCAAGCCATAAATAACCCTTTTCTAAATCTTTTTCAACAAGATTGCCATTTAGATAACAAAGACCTAGATAATACATACTAACCTCATCGCCTTCACTGGCTTCTTTTAAATAGGTGATCGCAGTCTCAATATTTTTTTCAACACCAATGCCCGTGGCATAACACATAGAAAGATTATATCTAGCTATATAGTTAGTCTCCTGTAAGTTATTTAATAATAAATCGACTGCCTTCTTATGGTCTTTTTTAACACCATAACCATTAAGGT
>DUOF01000080.1 GCA_012839015.1 bacterium | reverse complement strand
ATCTAAACTAGATCTAAGTACTTCTTTCTCATTCTTAACAAAGTCATAAAGTTCTTGTTGTTTAGGAGTTAAACTAGGAGTTATCTTATCATTTACTATTAGAAAGTCCCTAGTTAATGGTTTAACCTTTTTAACGCTCTGGGGTTTTAAGTTTTTAGGTAGCATTGTTTGAAAGCAACTAATAAGTGGAGCAAAGTACTCCTTTTGCATATAAAAGGCTAAACTAGTAAGTTCATCATCTAGAAGACTCTCAGTGTCAATGACACTGTCAATGTATCTAAGAGTGAAACCAAATTCTTCCTCAAGTTCTTCCTTAGTCTTATTAGTTTCATAGACATCTAAAACATAGCCAATTATTTTCCTGTTATTAAAGTAGATGTAGACTCTACATCCCTTGCTAACACTCATTTCATCACTCACCAGATAATCAAAAACTCGATCAACCTCATAAGCACTGTATTCGACTATGACTTTGGCTATTTTCAACTCTTACACCTCAAAATAATTATAGCACAATAAGTGATAAGACTTATAAAGAGTTATCTAATTTTTGATTATATAACTTGAGACACAATTGAGTTTTAAATAAGACTCCCACATATTTACTAGCACTTATAATTATTAGGTGAGGTGAAAAAGTGGATGGGGTAAACTTCTATTGTGATGAGAGCTGTCATGTTTGGAACGATGGTTTTGATATTATGACCTTATGCGGTGTCATCGTTAAACAAAATCACCTAAGAGAAATAAATAAGGATATAAGAGCGATCAAGGCTAAACATAACATTGATCCTTTCAGTGAGTTAAAATGGACTAAGGTTAGTAACTCTAACCTTAATATGTATAAAGACATAATAACTTACATAAAGGATAGTCCTAGTATCCATATAAGAAACCTGGTAGCAAGGGGTAAGAGTTTATTAAAGTTCCCATGGTTTGGAACAAGTTATGATGACTGGTATTATAAGATGTATTATACAATGTTAGTTAAACCCTTACAAAACGAACTAGCTAGTGAAAAGAACATCAAGATTATTGTTGATATTAAAGATACTCATTCCTTTACTAAAACTAAGAAACTAGAATTATATTTAAACAATAAATTCTTAAATGATAAAAAGATATGTGCATTAGTCTCATTTTCAGATAAACATGAGCTAATGCAGGTATCGGATATAATCGCTGGAGCTGCTAGTTATAAAAATCGTAATCTAAAAAGCAGCGAGTCGAAGTTATCTCTTATAAGTTATATAGAAAGGTCTTTTGGGGTAGACCTTTGTCAATCATCCTACTTAAAGGATATAAAATTTAATAACTTCATTTGGCAACCTACCCTAATTTTTAAGGAAGAAAAGTAGGATGAAGCCCTGCGCAGTCCTACCTACTTTATATAAATACCCTGGTACTTACAAACAGTTCCTAAATGCTAGAAGGAACTATTTTGAAAAACAAATCTTCAATGTTCCTTTTTCATTAAGAGGAATACCTATTAAATTAATTTATCACGATAAGTTTGATAAATGCTTTGATAAGTTTACTATTGGAAGTAATAAATATCACAAGACCGGCACTTACGATACTATGAGATTAGAGAGGCTGCACTGGATTGATAATTTATTAAATAAAATATCAAGATGCAAGGATGCTAAAGCTTGCATAGGTATTAAATTCATTAAAGAAAAAAGAAACAAAGATAATTACTTAATAATCTTTTGTCAGAAGAATAGATATGCAATGTATTTATTGGACTTAACTAGTAAGGGTTATTATGTGTTAACCTCAGCCTATTACATCCATAATGATAAAAAGTATAATAATTATTGTAATATGTCTAAGTAACGCAAAAGGCCGCTTTGGAAAGCGACCTTTTGTCTACTCTAACTACACTCGGTAGTAGAACTGAAAACCATATTTAATATGGCGGCGGTACCCCGCCTTAATTCACAATAGTATTTTATACTATTTAATAAGCAGTGTCAATTTTTCACTGCTTACTTTATTATATGCACCTGGTTAGATTTGTTTGCTATAAACAAATATTATCTAGCTACAACCTTTTCTTTCCTCTTGTATTTTTCCGCCACTTCTTCAACATACTCATCTAACTCATAATTGTCACGAGTTAAGTTAGAACGAAATCTTTTTCCCCTAACACCGGCTTCAAATAAAGTAGTAGCATTATGTTGTTTTTTAATGCCATCCCACTCAATATTCTTACTACCTTTTCCATTAGACAATGCCTCTTCAATTAAAGGATCAATGGCTACATTGTGAAAAGAAAACTGAATTCCGTCTATATCTAGCAGAGTGATTTTACCCTTATCATCTTTTTTATAATCAAAGTAAACGTCTTCTGGTTGATTATTAACAATTGAATGCAAGAGTGGTCTTAGATAACTCTTAAAGTTATAGTTAGCACCCTTTTTAGCATCAGATTGCTTAACGTATGTATTTAATAAATTCAAAGAAGCACAGTATAAATAGTAATCTCCTTTGGTATGAAGCTGCATAGTTCTTAAATAGGTAAAGGCTTTAACGGCATCTACTTCATTTACTAATTCTCTTGGTAGGCTCTTCTTAACTATCAAATAGTTATTAAGTTTAT
>DUOF01000079.1 GCA_012839015.1 bacterium | reverse complement strand
TTAGTAGACAAATAACCTTTATAGTATTCACTTTCTGCTTCTTTCCAATATCTTTCAGTAACTTTTTGCGTTTGTAGTTCTAGGTACCATTTATCCCTTAATTCATCTTCACTAGTTACCCCCTCAGCCCTTAGAGCAGTTTCTTTTGCCTGTCTAAGGGAGATGTTATTAACAGAAGCAGTATCTCTTACTTCTTTATCCCAACGATCATAACGACCTGCGATATTGTTTCGCATAGTTTGATCGATTGGTGCTGCTGTCTTAATAACTAGTTCCCTAATTTCTTCATATACGTATTGCATATTATTCTTATTAACAACTAGGTTGTCAAAAAGTTCATCTGCACTTATGTATTTATCTTCTCCTATTTTTATAACTATTTCTTTGCCTTCATAATTTAAAACATCAATGGTTTCATTGGTGCAAGCACCGGCAAAGGTAAGGGTCATCATACTAATAATCATAAAAGATATAATTTTTTTCATCCTTTGACCTCCTTTATCACACACTACCTAAAATATTGCCGGATATAGCATTTGTAAATATTCGTAAATTTCCTCATCATGAACACTGATGTTGTATTTGCCAATATAATGTTCTAAAACATCTTCCTTGCTAGTTTGTGTATCTCTCATAAGTTCAACAACTTCACGTACTTCAGCTTCGTCTTCAAAATCAATTAGTGATACTTTAATAAAGTAGTAAACATTTTTGTCAGGATCAAGAATTAATATATCATCTTCATTTATATCTCCATGAGTTCTAAGATCTACCAGGTAATTATCTTGTCCGATAGTTACGGTTCTGTTTTCGATTACATCAGCGTTCAAAATGCTAGAAGCTAGATTCTCGCTTAGATCACCTTTATTATTAGTAGTAATAATAGCAGAGAAAGTCTTACTAGTTTCATACACTTGTCTATCGTGATACATTTTTCCGTCTTCTACATTAATAAACTTTCCGTCCATAAAACCAAACTTCATTAAATTAGCGCCACTAAAATCATCACTTGTTCCAATTTTGTCGTAATCTTCTTTGATTTCCTCTAGTAGTTTTTGATTCCATGATTCTTCTAAGTCTTCAAAAGTTTTACCATTCATAAGTGAAGCAGCAGCTTCTTTCATGAATGTGTTTGATTTATCAAAGTCTTCTCTACTTATAGTAAAATATTCAATCCTACGTGGTCTTCTACGTGTTATTAAATCATCGTTTTCTTCCATTAATATATCTAATATATATTGTTCTTGTAATAATTCTACTAGAACTTGGTTTTTGATTTCCTTTGCAACATAATCTTCATAATCACAAAGTAAATATTGGACAACTTCTAGATCCCTATCAAGATCATATCTAGGACCAAATTTACCATCTTCATCTGCATAGTTACAAACAACATTATAACCTTGAGATGTAAGTGCGTTATATAACTTTTCTTCATCAAATAAACCAAATGAGAAGTAACTAGAATCTTTAGTAAACTCTAGTAACTTCGCTTCAACTCTTTTTTCATACAATTCTTGCATTTCTACATCAGTAGCGATATTTAACTCTAATTCTATAATAGCGTTTACTAAGTATTGAGTTGCTACTTCGCTTCCTTGGGATTCTTTAAGTTTATTGTATAGTTCTCCTATTTTTAGGATTGATTCTTCATTTTCAATAACAACACTGTCAGAATTGCTAGGTTTGGTGACAACCTTATCGGCAACAGCATCTTTACAACCTGCAATAACAAATGCCATTGTTAAGAATAAGAATATTGATTTAAATTTTTTCATTATTCTTCTCCTCCTATTACCTTAAAGCCATCCGCAGTACTATATGTACAGACTTTATTATCTTCTTCATCATGATCTAAACAAACTAGTGGAGCCTTGTATTTTTTAACATTCTCTTGGTTAGAGAAGTTGATTTTTCTTACATAGTCTCCCCATTGTTCTGTTATGGAATCATTTTTAGATCTTAGTGCTATGGATATCTTTTCGTCAATATAGTTTTTAACAAGATCTCTTATTAGTTCATCTTTAATGGTTAACTTTTCAGTATCTTCATCATTGCCAAAATTAATGTTTTCAAGCATGATTCTGAAGTCCATGAATTTTTCATCCTCAGTATCGTACTGAACGTATTTTCTTACTAGTCCTTCCAATTCATCAATTAGAACATTTTGTTCTCTAACTGTTGTTTTTGTTTCAATATAAGATACGAAATCATCTTCCTTGTTTGGTTCTAATGCAAAATATTTTACTGCATCAGCATCTCCGTAGCTGTAATCAACAGTTATGAAGTGAATACCATATTCTCCTCTAGTAAGGAATATTGGAGTTTTAGCAGAGCCTTCATCACTGCATAAAACCATAGCGGTTCTAGTTCCTCCATTTTCGTCTTTAACATAGTTGAATTCACAAGCATTAGCTGGATAGTTTCCATTTTCATCTTCTTCAACTTCAATTAGTGAAATACCAGGGGTATTAAATAATTTATTGAAAATCATGTTGCGAGGTAGCGTGCTATTGTTCACAGCAAAGATGCGGTCATTGTAGTCGCCTTTATCCTTAACATCATATAATCTTTCAATATAACTAGAAGGGATTACATCAAATCCTCCCCCATAAATTGCTTCAATTTCATTAGCAAAAGGAATTTCTAAATCATTTAAATTCCTGTTATTAGAATAAATATCAAAAGCTAATACTCCAAATTTGAACTCTTTGATGAAACTAGTGTTTTGTGCCATTAACAAGACACCACCATTACTCTTACTTCCATCTAGTGAGTTACGGTATGCTGCTGTAGCAAAAGATTTATCTCTTAAATCATTGTAGGCTTGATAAAGTCTTGCTGCATCATCAGCAGTTATATTAGCAAAATAAAGACTGTCGTTATCATTTCCTGATTCACTCTTGTCGGCCATCGCTCCGTAACTACTAGAACCATCATGTACTAAGATGTGACGAACTTGATAAAGTTTATCATTTAAAACTAATTCTTCCATGAATCTATCTTTGTTGTCTTCGAAGTAGTCTCTTCTTAATTTGGCTACCCTTATATCATATGTATACTTATTTCTAAGTTCATCTACGGTATTAACACCTGCTTCAAGTAGTTTTATTTCCCTAGCTTCTTCCTTACTTACTCCATTTTCATCTTGGTAGCTTGTAACGGATTGTTCAAATGTGGTCATTTGTAACTCAACCGCTGACTTAATGGTTTTATCTACAGGTACTAGTGATTCCACCATAACCTTAAATACACTCTCATAAATCTCTTCAATTCCTTGATCATTAAGCATATCTTCAAATAGTTGATCTGCCTGATATATAATATCAGTCCCATCTATTCTGAATACTACATCTTTATCATTTAAACGATATTGCGTTACCGGACCAGTCTTCTCATTTCCAAAACAGCCAAATAACGAAGAAAAACTTATTACAGATAAAAATAGTACAGATATCCATCTTTTCTTCATTAAAAAATTCCCCCTTACATTTATGCACACATTATTCTATATTAAAAATTTGATTACTTCAACAATTTTAACACATTTATTGGCTAGTGTTACGTGTTGCTTGACATTATTGTTAAATTTAGGTGTTACCTAGGTTTTGGGTGTTTTATATTTCTCAAATCGTAGGGTGACAATGAGTGGGAGCAAGTATGGTAGCTAATATGCACATTCAATTTAATTGACTTTTTTGGTGTGTTGGGTTATTCTAATGTATAGAAAAGAAGGGGTCTATCTATGGAATTTAAATTTAAACGTAAGTATGACAACATATTCCTATTCGCTTTAATCACAGCGATTATTGCTGTTGGCTTGATAATCTTTATTAATATGCAGTTGGACAATAATGTTGAGACCATCAATGAAAAAATTTCCACACTTTCCTATACTCTAATTTGGGTAACATTTGTAATTATAAACCTAACTTTTTATTCCCTAACAAAACGTCGTTACTTTATTTCTAAGGAAAGAATTTATATAAAACGATCACTAGTGCATGACATAGTTATTAAATATGATGATATCGCTAGAGTTATCTACGATAAAAAGGGACGTCTATTTCTAACTTTTGGATATTTACCTTCATGTACTATCATCTATAGAGATAAAGGAAGTAACAAAGAGAAAAAAATAACAATAAGAACGAATAGGACAGAACTATTCTACAAGATGATTGAAAACGAAAGTAACATTCATAAGTTGGTAATTAAAAACTCATAATAAATATGAGTTTTTTTATAAACTCAGGTGAAATATGAACAAAATTTTATTAACCCAAATCCTAAATAGAATTAGGGAAAATAAAGTCCATTTATTTTCTGCTAGTTTTTCTTATTTAATTTTACTTGCAATAATACCCTCGATTTCCCTAACTCTAAATATTTTCAATTTATTAGTAAAGGCTTTCCCGGTTCTAACTAATCCGGTCATACCACAAATAAAGGAAGTACTCGATGTTTTAAATATTTCTCCGACACTAAGTGTGGTTTTCTATTTTGTCTCTTTGAATCTCTTATCACAGGGTTTTGAATCCTTATTATTAAATAATGAGGAAATATTTAATACTAAGGCTAGATCGTTTGTAGCCAGAAAAGCGTATTCCTTTTTTCTGTCACTCTTATTTATAATTATTATTATACTCACCATAAGCATTGTTTTTATATTGTTAACTATTCCCGCCTTACAGGAAATCAGCATCTTAATAAACTACATTTTTGTTTTCTTAATACTTTTCTTATTCTATCGACTTACCTCAAGAATACCTTTTAAAAAGTTATTGATGGGTACAATTGTTGCAAGTTTTCTAATTAGCTTCCTTTCTTATTTCTATTCCTTGTTTGTATCTAGATTTACTACCCTAGAAAATCGATACGGATTATTTAGCCCGATTATTATTTCACTTATCTATTTATACTACTTATCTTTTATTATCTATATCGGCATTATAGTTAATAGTCAATTACTAAAAGTTGGCAAAATAAAAATTCATAATCGGAAGAAAATAAGCAAGGCAGGATTACCGATGCCAAAGTAGCTCATTCCCCTAAAAGAAGGATAAAGGATATCCTTCTTTTTTAAAGAACCCTAGTAGTATCATTTATAATACTAATTTTACACTTTACCAGTCGTACACGGTTAACTATTTACATTCAATTTAAGCTCGTTAGAGAACACAAAACTAGCTCGCTTTTAAATACAAATGCGGACTACTTTAAAACTAGCGCTAAAAAGCTGAGATATTCCGACAAATTAAAGAATTATTGATTTGTAAAAAAAACAATAATCAATTATAATTTAATGGCGAGGAGATGAAGTAATGGATTTATTCGAAATAATACCGGCAAACTTATTTTCAATTCTTAATTCTAAAAATAAAGATGTCTATGTTAATTCCTTGTTTTTGCTTCGTAAGGTGTTTAAGCAAAATCTAATTATTGATAAAAATGTATTAGTTAAAGAACTTGCCACTGTACTAGCCAAAGAATTACTAAAGATGGATATAGAAGATGAACAAGCCACTAGTGGTGTTAAAATAAACAAAAACGCAACGAGTCTAGCCCACTTTGTAATTAGGAAACTAACCGAAACTGGTTGGATCGAATTAGAATATGGTTTAGATACTTCTTTTAAAGAGCACTTTGCTCTTCCCCCTTACTCAGTAAAACTAATTAATGTTTTACACTCGATTGTTAAGGATGATGAAGCAGGTTATAACTCTTATATGTACTCAATTTATTCTAACTTGATTCAGGCGGATAGTGAGCGAAAGGATTTTCGTTATGCCGCCCTACTAAACGCTTATAACAAGACTAGTGATTTAGAGACAGAACTTAAAACTCTATATCACAACATTAGAAGACGCTTTAACAAACTTAGCTTAATGACTTCAGTCAATGAGGTTTTAGAAGATCACTTTGATGAATACCAAAGAAAGGTAATCAAACAAGTGTATCTTCCTTTAAAAACCAAGGATTCACTTAATCGTTTTAAGGGGAGTATCGTTAGAATATTGCAGTCTTGGATGAGAAACACTGAATCACTAGAAGGAATCCAAAAACAAGCCCTAGCCTTCCATAACTTCAAGGACGTTGATGAGGCAAATCAAGATATACTAGAAAAAATTTACTTCATCGTTGATAAATTAAATGAGTTAGAGGATACAATTGAGAAAATAGATGCTAAGAATAATGATTATGTAAGCGCTACTACCGAGAAGATGCATTTCTTACTAACTAATGATTCTAGTGTCAAAGCTAAACTTTCTAGATTACTTGACAAGTTCTCCACCGATCCTGATTTAGCAGAAGACCTACATGAACACATTTACTTTGAAAGACAAGGTTATATAAATGAAGACTCTCTATTTATAAGGAGTTACTCAAGGGAGATATTTGACAACATACCCATGGAGATCGATTTTTCAGAAGCAAGCCAATACGTTGATGATGTAGCAGACTCCATTCTAAATGATAAAAGTGCCTCCTTCTCACATCAAAATGTCCTCGCTTACGTTGAAACGAAGATGATTAATCAAAACAAGATTTCAAGTGATGCCTTAGATATCAAAGATGACTATGAGCTTATCTTAGCTATCCATTCTCTGATGAAAGGATTTGATAAGAAAGTGTTTTATAAGATTGAGCTTGGTGAAGGTTCTTATAAGAATAATAACTACTCGATACCAAAAATGGATTATGTTCGAAGGAGGAAATTAAAAGATGTGGATTGAACACTATAACGAATTAGCTGATATTGAAAAGGAAAGATTTGCAAGCGTTTGTGCCTTCTTGCTTAGTAAGAGTTTTTTAACTAGAGAAGTTTATGAAAACAAATCAAAGATTGGTAAGATAAATGCTGATTACCGTTTTGTAGAAAGATATCTTGATATCTTCGAAGGCTACTTCAAGATCATGGGATACCGTGTTCTGAATAACGAGATGTTTGGCTTTATTTACTTAGAAAATGACTATGGCTACAACAGAATGAGACTTGATAAGCTAACTACTCTTATCTTGTTTACCCTAAGAACCATTTATGATGAAGAGAAAGAAAAAAATGCCACCTCAAATGTTGTTTATTTAAATGTTGGTAGTTTAATATTTAAACTGTTAGATATAAATGTCGTTAGTAAAAAACCGACCATAAAGGAAATGTCTTATTCCCTTAGATTACTTATAAATCATAATGTAATCACCAAAATTGAGGGAAGCATTGAGGATAGTGCGTGCCTTATTGCTATCATGCCTACCATTTTAGAGGTAGTCAGTAATGAGAAGATTAACGCTATTTATGACATGGTCTTTGGAGAGAGTGACAAGGCTAAGGCATCTATCGAGATCGAAGAAGACTTAGAAGTCTTTAATCTGTAAGGGGGATTCACATGAAGTTACTAAATAAAATTGTTCTAATAAATTGGCACTACTTTACTTTTCAGGTAATGAAGTTAGATGAAATAAACTTTTTAACAGGGAAGAATGGTTCTGGGAAGACTACCCTTATTGATGCTATTCAACTTTTAATACTAGGAGATACTACCGGACACTTCTTCAATAAATCAGCTTCCGATAAATCTAGTCGTACCTTAAAAGGTTATTTAAGATGTGAAATCGGTGATAATGACAAAGGTGACAGTGTCTACCTTAGAAATGGTCGTTTCACTAGCTACATTGCCGGAGAGTTTTATGACGATATTAATGATAAATATCTAACTATCGGGGCAGTATTTGATAATTTCGAAGACGGTAGTCATGACTATAAGTTCTTTAGCTATGAAGGTGCGATACCAGAACATAGCTTTATCGTTAATAAAGTACCTTTAAGCACTAAAGAATTAAAGGTTTACTTGATGGAGAATTACTATTCTAACCAAATAAACTTCTTTGAGACCAACATAGCATACCGTGAGTACATTAAGGCTAAATTTGGAAACTTATCCAATTCCTTCTTCTCGTTATTTAAAAAAGCTATTCCTTTTTCACCAATTTCTAATATAGAGACTTTTATTACTGAATATGTCTGTGATGTTGATAAGAACATCGACATTGACCTAATGCAAGATAATATAAGGAACTATAAACGTCTAGAACTTGAAAGTGAAAACTTAGAAAAAAGAATAGAAGAGTTAGAAAAACTAAATAAAATATATAACATTTGGAAGGAAAAAAACGACTCAATCTTAACTCAAAAATATGTCTTCCATCGTAGTAATCTGCAAATTCAAAGTAAAGAATTACAAGAATTAAAAGAAAAGGTAGAAACAGGTCAAGAGGACCTAGGAGAATACGCTCTTTTAATCGAAAAGACTAGCAAAGAAATCGAAAACAATTCCAAGGAAAAAGAAAAACTTCTTGAAGAAAAATATTCCCTAGATATGTATCAAAAGAAAGCTGATATTGAGGAAAAAAGAGGCGTCATTAATGACAAAATTAATGAGTTACAAAATAAGATTAACGATGTTATTTATAATTTAGATAATTATCAAATCCAATGGATCAGCTCTATTAGTAAAATAATTAATTTTGATAAGATGGATGAAGAACAATTAGATGAATTAAAGACTACTGCTAAAAGTTATCTAACAGAAATTGAAGATTTTAGGAATAACCTAGATATCGAAAATCTAAATAGCGAGTATTTTGGTTCTTTACAATCTAAAATGAATCATTTAAAAGAGGAAATAAATGGTTTCCTACACCATTTAAAAACAAGACTTAGCGATAATATAAAACAACAAAGAGAAATAGCTATCTCTCTGGAAAATGTTGATAAAGGTGTCAAGAACTATGACTATCGCTTATTAAAACTAAAGAGTATATTGGAAACATCACTAGGAGAGAAGTACAACAAAAAGATAGAAGTATCTATCTTAGCAGACCTACTAGAAATAAAGGATTTAGAGTGGAAGAATGCCATCGAAGGTTACTTAAGTTCACAAAAGTTTTACTTGTTTGTAGATCCTGAGTATTATGATGATGCTCTTAAAATATATGACAAAGCTAAATTTGAACACAATCTATATGATTTTGGTATCGTTGATGCTGAGAAAGTATTAGCAGCTAATCCGTATAGACAAAAGAATTCACTGGCAGAAGAGTTGTCCAGTGAAAACGAATATGCCCGCGCCTATATTGACTCCTTACTAGGATCACTTATTAAATGTGAAAGAGTTGAAGACATTAGAAATCATAATCGTTCAATTACTAAGACCGGGATGACTTACCAAGGTTTTGTGGCCAGACAAATAAACAAAGCTAGATGGGCTAAATCATTTATTGGTACCAATTCACTAAGTCTAGAGAAAGAAGGACTAGAGAGAGAAATCAATTTACTTACCGATGAGGTTTCTAAACTACGTGAATCAATTTATTATTTTGAAGACATTAGTAAAATGGAAGTGCTGAACACTAATGAAATCAAATCTATCGAGGCAACACTAAAGGAATATGAAGGAATTACCTCATTATTTGAACAGAAGAAAGAGTTAGACGATCAAATTGAAAGTTTAGACTTATCATATGTGGAAGTACTAGACACTAAAATCAATAGAGTCGCTACCAAGGTTATTGAATTTGAAGCAGAGAGAACTGAACTTATGAAAGGACAAATAAAATTAAAGTCCCAAATAGAAAGAATAGAAGAGTTCGATATTCCTCTAATGAATGCTAAAGTTAAAGAGAGTAAGGAAAATATTTATAATAGTTTCAAGAAAGATTGGATTATGAATGTTGGTGAACCATTCTTTATGGAAGAATTAGAGAAAACTAAGAATATCAAGACTTTATTAAACTTCTATAAATCTAAGACAGAACATATTGATTCAGAGACTAAAGACCTATGGGAAAATCTAATTGTCTTTAGGAGTCAATATAATTCTAAATATAATGTTTCTTATAACCCTAATAGTAGTGACAATACCCTTTATCAAGAAGAATATGATGATTTCATCAATCAAAAATTAGTAGAATATAAAGATAAAATAGCTACCGCTAAGGCTAATGCAATTGAACAGTTTAAGGATGATTTCCTAGCTAAGTTAAAGGCTAACTTTGATACAGTGAAAATGCAAATCGATGCCTTAAACGATGCACTAAGTGGCTCTAAGTTTGGTACTGATAGTTATGAGTTCACCCTTCAACCACGCCCTGAATATAAGAACTATTTTGATATGATAATGGATCCACTATTAATGGAAGGACACAGCATTATGGATGAACCCTTCCAAGAGAAATATAGAGATGTTATTGATGAGTTGTTTAGACAAATAACTTTCGCAGACACTAACCTAGACATGTCAACTAGAAGTGAAATAGAAAGAAACATCGCTAAGTACACTGATTATCGTACTTACCTAAAGTTTGACTTAATCGTTGAAGATGAAGAAGGTAGAAAACAAAGGCTTTCTAAGACCTTGCTTAAAAAGTCAGGTGGAGAAACCCAAACACCTTTCTATATTGCAGTGTTAGCTTCATTTGCTCAACAATACCGTGTCAACGATAAAAACAGTGATACAATTAGACTTATTGTATTTGATGAAGCTTTCTCTAAGATGGATAGCGAGAGAATCCAAGAGAGTGTTAAACTGTTGAGGAACTACGGTCTGCAAGCAATACTAAGTGCACCACCCGAGAAAATGGGGGATATAGTCCCACTTGTGGATAATAGTATCTGTGTTATCAGGGATGACCAAACTACATACATTAGAAATTTCACTAAAAATGAGATAGAAGAACTAGCTGTCTAGTTCTTTTTCTTTATCGGAGGGGATTATTTTGGAGAGAAATAGATCAATTTCATCAGTTAGATTCATAGCAATGATTTTCATTGTCTTGTCACACCTTTTTCAATATTATTCTAGTTTTCCTTTTCTAATATTTAATATTGGAGTACAACTCTTCTTTATTATAAGTGGAATCTTATATGGAAATAAACTAGTTAGTAATTATAAAGAATGGTTTAAAAAGAGGTTTAAGAAAGTTTTGATTCCTTATTACTTGTATGTAATTATTAGCGCCCTTGCCCTGTTAATCGTTAACGACTATAGTGTCTTAAAAGAGATTTGGAAGTACCTGCTAATTTTACCAGGTGTCTTCTCAAGTAGCATAGTTCTAGGTAATTTGTGGTTTGTTACTATCATTGTTATTTGTTACTTAATGCTACCTTTGTTACAAAGGTTTGACTTCAGCAAAAACAGAGCACCTGTATTTTACTTAAAACTTTTGCTAGTTCTATTGGTCCTGTTAGTTTTAGAATACATCACCGGGTTATATAAGTTTACTAGCAACTTATTTTGTTTTATTAGTGCCTACTACTTTACTAGAAGATATACTTATTTCAAGTTGGAGGCTGGTCTGTTACTAAGTATTTTTAAGAGGTTTTTAATCATACTGACACCTTTAGTATTTGTTTATTATATTTACTATATCCCTAGTAACGAGGGGGTTTCCTTCTTGTTACTTATTCCTAAGTACCTAGCTCCATTTGCTCTTGGGATAACCCTATATAATTTACTACATTACTTATTTAGCGATCCTAAATTACCAAGGGCAATTAATAGATTACTGGAAAAATGTGTCACCTATAGCGATAAATATTCCTATTATATATACTTAACTCATCATCTATTTATTTTAACTAACTTGTCCTTAATGGCTCTAACTCCGTATATGCCTTTAAATATAACTTTAGTTATTGCAGCTTTTCTTGCTTACTCTTATGTACTAAGTCTGTTAACTAAAAAAGTCACTAAATTAATCTAGTGACTTTTTATTAAGGATTATGTTTAATTAAAATAGAGATTTTTCCTTTATTAATTTTTCAACGTAATTAATTAATTCTTCTATACTCATCGGTATAGTCTTTTCCTCACCAAGAACTTTTAAGTTTACCATGTTCTCATTCATTTCATTGTCTCCGACAACTATTTGAAGAGGAATTTTCTTCATTCTGGCTTCTCTTGTGCGGTATCCAAGTTTTTCATTACGATCATCTAGTTTAACACGGATACCTTTGTCCATTAATTTTTTATAGATACTACTTGCGTACTCAAGGTGTTTTTCGGTGTTAACCGGGTTAACAACAACCTGGACAGGTGCTAACCAAACCGGGAATGCACCTGCGAAGTGTTCAATTAGGATTCCCATAAATCTCTCAATAGATCCGTATATTACTCTATGTAACATAATTGGTCTTTGCTTGCTTCCATCTTCTTCAACATAGGTTAAATCAAATCTCTCAGGCATAAACATATCTAGCTGGATAGTACCACATTGCCAACTTCTTCCAAGAGAGTCTTTAATATGGAAGTCAAGTTTAGGACCGTAAAAAGCACCGTCCCCTTCATTAATAATATATTTTATTCCTGATTCTTCACAAACCTCTTTTAATATGGCTTCAGATTCATCCCACACTTCTATATCACCAATGTATTTTTCCAGTGGTCTAGTTGATAACTCAATATCAAATGTTAAACCAAATACCTGGTAGAAACGGTCTATAAAGTTTATTAGGTTTGTTAATTCACTCTTAATTTGATCTCTTCTCATAAATAAGTGAGCATCGTCTTGAGTAAAGGTCCTAACCCTTAAAAGACCATTTAGGGCACCACTTGCTTCATGACGGTGAACATGTCCTAGTTCACCGACCCTAAGAGGTAAATCACGGTAAGAATACAGTTTTGATTTATAAACTAATAGTCCGCCTGGACAATTCATCGGTTTAATAGCAAATTCTCTTTTATCTATCTCGCTAGTGTACATATTCTCACGGTAATTTTCCCAGTGTCCACTGATTTCCCATAGTTTCTTATCTAACATAACTGGAGTATTGATGAATTCATATCCTTCTTTGATATGTTCCTCATACCAAAAGTTTTCTAACTCTCTTCTAATAATCATTCCGTTATTTAAAAAGAAAGGGAAACCTGGTCCATATTCATTGATCATGAATATATCTAGCTCTTTTCCAAGCTTGCGGTGGTCTCTTTTCTTAGCTTCTTCCAATAAATACAAATGCTTATCTAGGTCTTCTTTAGTTTCAAAACTAATACCATAAACCCTTTGTAACATTTTATTATTTGCATCACCTTTATAGTAGGCACCAGAGACCTTTAGTAGTTTAAAGTGTTTCACTTCCTTTACACTCTCTACATGTGGTCCGCGGCATAGATCAATAAACTCACCTTGTGCATAACAAGTGATTATTTCATCTTCATTGAAGCTATTGATTAAATCTATTTTATATTCGTCTTCCTTGAACATTTCAAGTGCTTCATTCTTTGTTAACTCTTTTCTGACGATGTATTTACCATCTTTAGAAATCTTTCTCATTTCCTGTTCAATAGCAGGTAAATCCTCTTCGCTAATAACTGTATCACCTAGATCAACATCATAGTAAAAACCTTCAGTTATTACTGGACCTACCCAAAACTTTGCTTGTGGATAGATTCTTTTAATAGCTTGTGCCAAAACGTGTGCGGCTGAGTGATTCAGCACACTTAATCTTTCATCTTCCTTAATATTTATAAATCCCATATTACCTCTCCTTTTCTAAATAAAAAGACCCTCATCTTAAAGGACGAGAGTCTCGCGGTACCACCTTTATTTGTTAAACAATGTTAACACACTCAAATCTTTAACGCAGATATACGGCCTCCTATTAAGGGCTACTCCTAGGTAGTAAGTTTAAGGCTTTCGTAATGTTTCCAGCAACCACATTACTTCCTATATCAAGTGACTTAAACTGTTGTCCTATTCACAGTAATATTAATAGTATATTTATTTTTTATTTATATGTAAAGTCTTTTTAGTTTAAACTCGACGTCTTTGAGCTGGAGGTAACATTGTGTTACTAACTTCTTTAGACATTTTATTATCACGAATAGCTTTCTTTGCAGCGCTATTAAGTGGTTCATTACGTGCATCTCTTGGTAGAGCATCATTTAATTTTTCTAATTCTTTGTATACACTTTCAATTCTTCTTTTAATTGTCTTATCTTTTAGATATCTATGGACACCTTTTTGTTCAAATTTTTTAGCAACCTCTTCTTTAGCATTCTCTTTATTAGTTTTCCTAAATACTGTAGCATTTACTGCTGCACCTGCAAGGAATCCTGCTCCAAGACCGGCACCAAATACTGGAAGGGTAACTGCTAAACTTACCCCGATTAAAGGTAGGGCTCCTAAAGCAACTATACCAAGAATAGAACTCGCTAATGCGAATTGAAAAGTGCGTTTAGTCATTTTCCTTCTAACTAGACGATTTGTTTCTCTTGTTTTACCCTGTTCATATAGGGTTTTAAGTTCACCTTTTAGCTGATCCACTTTGCTTTGAATAGCAACGCCATTAGCGCTAGTAGGGATAAACTTATTTTCTGTTATCTTAGTCATTTTAGGTACCTCCCTTCTTTATAATATAATAGCACTATAAAAGAAAATAGTCAATTTTCAAAATCTCAATTGGCGACAACTTTTACTATTCCTTTTCGTCGATCTTCGGTAGTTTTAAATTATATTCACTACTATTAGTATTTATACTGCTTTCATTTTCTAACTTCTCATTTAATTCCCTTATTTGGGCATCTAGTACATTAAGACGTTGTAGCTCATCTTCAGTAGAGTATTTCCTCAATATTTCCTCTGACTTAATCTTTTTTCTTATTATACGATCAGCTTCCCTATTTATATACTTACCTCTGAATCTATTGAAAGCTCCATAGGCGATTACAATTAGGATAACACTTATAATAAGGGTATTTACTATTACGTTCCCCTCAATATTAAATTTAACAACTGCTACGAAAGCCAAAATAAAACAAATCAAAATGACTGGCAACATTCTTAAATGAGTCATCTTAGACACTAAGACATCCTGCCTTTGTGCATAGATGCGTTGTTCAATTAATTTTATTTGCTTTTCTTTAATTTTCTTTAGCTCTTCAATTTTCTGTTTTGGGTCTTTAGTTTCCATTTTTGTCCCCCTCTATAAATATATTAAATGTTTCTCCTTTTATTATAACAAACTTAATTATACCTAAGCAAGCGGCAATATCACCCCTGGTATTATTAAAGAAATCGAAATCTTTTTCATCAACACTTAGGGTTAATTCTTCAATCTCTGCCTTCATTGATAATCCTTTTTCGGTTTTATATTTTCTAGTATAACTAACTAACTCTTTTAATTTTTCTCCATGTTCGATAATATCCTTATCAAACTCCTTGTTTTCTAATTCTAACAAGGATACAGATAGGGTACCTATCTTATCTTTATAGTAACTAAGGAAGATTTGTTCTGCCTCATGTGGAACGAAGATAGAATAAATTTTAAGCACTCCAAGCAGGATGTTATATAGAGTGTACTTACCACTCTTACTAGCATCCTCTCCGTGTTTTTTAGGTTGATATAGTCTTTCTTTGGCTATCTCTAAATAGTTATCACATAGATCATTCCAGAAGAAAGCATCTATTTCCTTCCTTGCTAGTCCTACTTCATATTTATCCATTGCTTTTATGAAGTTAGCTTGGGTTTGATTGAATCTATTCATTAACCATTTATCAACATCTAAAATATGCTCAGGTTCTGATAAGTCGTAATCCTCTAATTGCATTAGAATGAATTTCGAGGCATTCCAAAGTTTAGTTAAGAATCTATTTGAACTCTTAATGTCGTCTTCACTAAATGAAGTGTCAGTCCCTAACTTATTAGCAGCAGTCCAGTATCTAATCGCGTCAGCACCATATTTTTCAATTAAGGCATTAGGTTCTGAAGCGGAGTTATTCTTAGACTTAGATAATTTTTCTCCTTTTTTGGCTAGAACGAAACCACTGATCATTAAGTCCTTCCAAGGTAGCTCACCTGTGTGATATAAACTCTTAACAATGGTATAGAAAGCCCAGGTTCTTATTATTTCATGAGCTTGAGTCCTCATAGTCATCGGGATAAGGAAATCCTTTTGATCTTTCTCTTTCCATCTTGCATTGATAAGAGGAGTAACTGAAGAGGTAGCCCAGGTATCCATAACATCCTTTTCTGGGATAAATGAACTAGAGCCACATTCACAAGTACCAACATAATCCTTTTCTAAAGGGTTAACTGGTAGTTCTTCATCTGCAGCATAATGAGCCTTTTCACAATTTTTACAATACCAAACTGGGAAAGGAACACCATAATACCTTTGTCTTGATATACACCAGTCCCATTTTAAGTTCTCTACCCAGCTAATATATCTATTCTTCATGAAAGTTGGATACCAGTTTAATTCATCTGCAGCTTTTAGGTATCTTTCCTTATCTGTTAATACGTCTACGTACCATTGCTTAGAAGGGATTATTTCTACATTTGTCCCACATCTTTCATGAGTATTTACGTTATGAGTTATAGTTTCTTGTTTTAAAAGTAGCCCGTTCTCTTCTAATAATTCAATTATTTGTTTCCTAGCTTTAGTAACGTATAAGCCTCCGATGAATTTAATGTCATCACTGATAACACCGTTACTTTCAATAACCTTTATGTAATCTAAGTTATGTTTTTTAGCCCATTCAACGTCAACAGTGTCTCCGTATGTACAACACATAACCGCTCCGCTACCTTTTTCTAACTCGGCGCCTTCATCTAATATTACTGGTACTAAGTGTTCATATAGGGGTACCTTTGCTAGTTTTCCTGCTAATTTATCTGCCCTCTTATCTAAAGGGTTAATTAAAAGGGCACGGCAACCACCTAAAAATTCAGGTCTTGTCGTAGCAACCTCTACTATTTCTCCATCTACATAAAAAGGGATATAGTTAAAAGTAGTTTCAGATTCTTTAGAATCAAGTTCTGCTTGTGCTATAGAGGTTTGACAGTTTATACACCATAAAACCGGCTCTTCTTTCTGATAAGCTTTACCCTTCTTAGCAAGTTCAATGAATGATCTTTGAGAAATTCTTTGAGAAAGCGGATTATTAGTTTCATACTTTAGATTCCAGTCTACACTAAAACCTAAGTTTGACCATAAGTCCTGGAATTCTTCTTCATACTTTAGAGCTGTTTCATGACATATCTTAGCAAATTCGCTCCTGGTATAATCTTTAGCTTTTTTTCCAGTTTCTTTTTCTACTAGTCTTTCAGTAGGAAGACCGTTGTCATCAAAACCAAAGGGATAGTAAACATTGAATCCCCTAATTCTTTTATATCTTACTAATATTTCAGCTTGAGTATAAGAAAAAATGTGCCCCATATGTAAGCTTCCGCTTACTGTAGGTGGGGGCGTATCTACTGAGTAAGTCTCTTTATTTTCATCATACTTAAACTCATAAATTTTATTTTTACTCCAGTATTCCTGAATTTCTTTTTCATTTTCTTTATTATATTTTCCATCTAACATATCTTTTCCTCCGCAGTTAACAATTATATACTATTTTGTTAGTAATTTAAACCTAAACGATTGCTACGCCTCGATTGTCTTTCCTAATTTTTTATCAACACCGATGCTTGATAAGAATATAAAAACAAATGCAAGCGCTAAAAATAGTGAGGCATAAGGGAATAAGATAACCCTGGTAGTTTTATCCATTAGGTATCCGATAAAAACTGGGGTAAGGGTTTGTGCTAGCATTGAAGCAGTATAATAAAAACCAGTAAACTTGCCAGCATTCTTACCACTAGCTAACTCTACTACCATCGGATATGAGTTAACATTGATTGAGGCCCATCCAATACCTGCTACTATAAATAAGGCTACCATAGCTATTAAGTTCCATTCCCTAAAGAAGAAGGCAATAGCAAATGGTATGAAGACAAGCGATATACCTAATAAAATAGTTTTTCTCCTGCCTATTTTAGTTCCTAATATTCCGGCCGGTAAATACATACCAATCGCTGAAACCGTAAAAATAAGTAAGGCTGTAGCACCTATGTTTGTATCAGGTGCATTTAAGATATCAACCGTATAAACAGACCAAAATGTTTCTACCGCATTAACTGCAAAGAACCAGGAGAAAACTGCTGCTAAAATAAGGATTAGTGAAATCTTTTCTTTCTTGCTTAGTGGATTTAAGTTTTCCATTTCACCCTTTACTTCCTCATCTTCTTCTATCTCAACAAGAATATTTTTCTCTTTAACCTTAGTTACCAAAATAACTAAACCTACTAGCATTAAGACACTCACTACTATAAACGGTATGATCCTTGTAATGCTTTCGCCTTTAAAAAACATGATGATTGTTCCATAAGCAAAGATACCTCCGATTCCTCCCATTAGATTAATGATTCCATTAGCAAGGGAACGATGTCTCTTTGGCGTTACATCTGGCATTAAGGCAACTGCCGGGGCCCTATAAATGTTCATGAATAACAACACCAAAGCTATAACTATTATCATACCAACAAGGTTTCCCCTCATACCAAAGTATCCAATGATTGGGAAAGTTAAGGCCGCTAAGATAGTACCCACTATAATAAAAGGGGTCCTTTTACCTAACTTAGTTTTAGTTTTGTCTGAGATTATACCAAAAAGCGGTATAAATAATATTGCAAACAGATTATCAGCCGCCATAATAATACCCTTTAGAGTGTCTTTTACTCCCATATCATCTAAAAATAATGGGGTGGTATAGTTGTAGACCTGCCACAGCAACATGATTGTAAAAAAGGCACAACCAATATAAAACGTTCTCTTATAATTTAACTTGTTTTCTCTTTCCATTTGTTATTCTCTCTTCCTTTATTTATCATATCTTTCTGCAAATAATAATATCATAAATTGGTGTAATAAGTTAATGCATTTATTGTTTTAATATATATAAAAAGTATAATTAATGTTGAGAGAAAGGGATGGTAGGATGGAAAAAAAGAAAATAATTGCAACCTTAGACGGTAATGAGGCTTGCGCATATAGTTCGTATGCCTTTAACGAGGTAGCAGCCATTTACCCAATTACACCTAGTTCACCAATGGCAGAACATACAGACTTATGGTCTAGCCGGGGTTCTAAAAATATTTTTGGTAATGTAGTTAAGGTGATCGAACTGCAGTCGGAGGCCGGTGCTGCTGGAGCAATGCACGGAACTCTACAAGCTGGGACGCTTGCAACAACCTACACTGCCTCACAGGGACTACTTTTAATGATCCCTAATATTTATAAAATGGTCGGAGAATTGTTACCAGGAGTTTTACACGTCTCTGCTAGATCTATCGCTACTAGAGCCCTTTCAATATTTGGGGACCACCAAGATATTTATGCTACAAGGCAAACAGGAGTCGCAATGATTTGTTCTTCCTCAGTTCAGGAGGCAGCTGATTTAGCTATTGTTACACATCTTAGTGCAATTAAAGCCAGTGCTCCTTTCATCCACTTCTTTGATGGTTTTAGAACCAGTCATGAAATCCAAAAAGTGGAACTTCAAAATTATGATGAACTTAAAAAATTAATTGATCAAGATGCTTTAGATAAATTTAGAAAAAGAGCCTTAAATCCACACCTAAACTCTGTAACTAGAGGTGGAGCTGAAAACGACGATATCTACTTCCCAGCCAGGGAAGCCCAGAACAAACACTTTGATAACATAGTTGATGTCACTCTAGATTGCTTTAAACAAGTAAGTGATCTTACCGGTAGACATTATGCTCCTTTTGTTTATTATGGACACCCTGAAGCTGAAAAGATAATCGTAGCGATGGGTTCAGTTTGTGATACTGCTAGTGAAGTTGTAGATTGTTTAAATAAAAATGGTGAAAAAGTAGGTTTAATTAAGGTTCATTTATACAGACCATTCTCTACTAAACATTTAATCAACGTCTTACCTAAAAGCGTTAAAAAAGTAGCAGTCCTTGATCGTACCAAAGAAATGGGCGCTACTGGGGAACCTCTATATTTAGATGTCCTAACGGCCCTTACAAATAATAATATAAAAACTGACGTTGTTGTCGGGGGAAGATATGGACTTTCAAGCAGGGATACCGGACCAGCAGATATTAAGGCTGTGTTTGATAACTTGGATGCTCCTAAACCTATCAATAGTTTTACCATCGGTATTGAAGATGATGTTACCCATCTTTCTTTAAAGGCGGATGAGAACTTTAATCTAAGCAACGACTATTTCAGCAGTTTGTTCTTCGGAATAGGAAGCGATGGTACTGTATCCGCTAATAAGAACTCAATCAAAATAATCGGGGAACACTCCAAAAAATATCAACACGTCCAAGCATATTTTGCTTATGACTCAAAAAAATCAGGTGGACTTACTAGATCACACTTAAGGTTTGGTAAGGAACCCATTAGATCTCCATATTACGTTAGAGAAGCAAACTTTATCTCCTGTTCAATGGATTCCTATATTGTAAAGTATGACATGTTAAGATATCTAAAAGAAGGCGGTGTATTCTTACTTAACACTGAAATGAGTGAAGAGGAGTTAATTAAGAGAATGCCAAACAGAATGAAAAAACAATTGGCAACTAAAAAGGCTAAACTATACCTGATTAATGCTAGCGATATTGCAAAAGAAATCGGTATGGGTAGAAGAACCAACACAATTTTACAAAGTGCTTTCTTCTATCTAAATCCTGATTTATTAGACTATGAAGAAGCTAAAAGATTAATGAAAGACATGGCAAGTAAGACCTATGCTAAAAGTGGTGAAAAGATTGTTAAACTTAACCACATTGCTATTGATGAAGGATCTAAAGTTTACGAGGTGAGTGTAGATCCTAAATGGTCAGATTTGACTATAAATGCAAGCAGGAAATTAACTGGAGATGATTACTACGATGAGTTCGTAACTCCGATAAACCACTTTGAAGGTTATGACTTACCTGTTTCAACCTTCACAAAACACGATCTGTTAGACGGTACACTTCAAAATAATGTAGCTATTAAAGAGAAAAGAAACATTGCCGAAGAAGTTCCGGTTTGGATAAAAGAAAACTGTATTCAATGTAATAGATGCGTTTTTGTGTGTCCACATGCCACCATCAGAGCTTTCTTATTAGATGAAGAAGAGGTCGAAAATGCCCCAGATATAGTTAAAGGGGACCTAATGGATGTAATGGGAGGCCCTGCTACTAAAGGACTTAAATATAGAATCCAAGTTACCCCACTTAACTGTGTTGGATGTAACCTGTGTGTTGAAGAGTGTCCTGGTCTAAGGGGTAAAAAAGCACTAAAAATGGACAACGTTAAGAGACAAGAAATACAAGAAGAAGGTTCAGACTACCTATATAACAAAGTATCTTATAAAACAAAGTACTTCCCAATGAATACTACTAAAGGAATTGGTTTTGCCAAGCCTTACTTTGAAGTGAGTGGTGCCTGTGCCGGGTGTGGTGAAACACCTTATTATCGTTTACTTACCCAGATGTATGGAAGAGAACTCTTAATTGCTAACGCAACTGGTTGTTCCTCCATCTATGGAGCTTCTACCCCGAGTGTTCCTTTTGTTAAGGATGAAGACGGAAAAGGTACAGCCTGGGCTAACTCCCTATTTGAAGATAATGCAGAGTATGGATATGGGATGAAAATTGCTAACAACTATAAGAAGTATCAAATAAGAGAACTAATTAATAAAAATATTGATTTTGTTGAAGAACCTTTAAAGGAACTATTAAATGAATACCTTACTAAGGAGGGTGACCGAGAAATAGAAAAGTCACTAAAAGACAATATCTTTAACTTAGTAAAAGAATCAAAACATGAACCAATTAAGGGACTACTAGATTATGAAGCAGACTTCATAACTAAATCCGTATGGATTATCGGTGGTGATGGTTGGGCTTATGATATCGGATATGGTGGTTTAGACCATGTACTTGCTATGGGAGAGGATGTAAACATCCTAGTACTTGATACGGAAGTGTATTCAAATACCGGCGGACAATCTTCTAAAGCAAGCCAAAAGAGTGCGATAGCAAAATTCGCTGCCTCTGGTAAGAAAACTGCTAAGAAAGATTTAGGTGCTATGGCAATGTCTTATGGCAATGTTTATGTAGCCCAAATCAATATGGGTGCCAATCATATGCAAACAATCAAAGCTCTTAAAGAGGCTGAGGAGTTCCCCGGCCCTTCACTTATAATCGCTTATTCTCCGTGTATTGAACATGGTATCAAGGGTGGTCTTATGTATCACCAAGAAAGCCAGAAGATGGCTACTGAATCAGGTTACTTCAATATTTACAGATATGACCCACGTCTAGAGAAACCACTTCAATTAGACTTTAAAAACCCTGACTTTGATAAGTTTAAAAACTTCTTATTAACTCAAAGTAGATACTCTCGTCTTCCATTTGTAAATCCTGATGAAGCTAAAGATCTATTTGAAAACTCCAAACAAGACGCTATCAGGAGATTTAAGTATTTAGAAAAACTAGCAGAATAACTTTAAAACCTGTATTACTACAGGTTTTTTAGACTGTTTACACGTGATTTCTAATGTATTATAATATAACTACTAATAACATGGGGTGGTAATTATGGATATGCGTAGAAGAATTGCAATTATATATGATTTTGATTTAACGCTGATACCTAAAAATATACAGGAATATGGTTTTATTGATTCTCTTAATATGAGTCCTGATGAATTTTGG
>DUOF01000078.1 GCA_012839015.1 bacterium | reverse complement strand
TTCTTAATCATTTGTGCTAGCGATAGTTTTATTATTAACACCATCATCCTTTGTTCACCTTGAGAAGCATAATCCTTTATCTCAATATCATTAACTCTAACATTCCAATCATCTTTGTGGACTCCGTTGTTGGTGACCATTCTTTCAATATCATTGTCTAACCCTTTTTCATATATAGACAATATTTCATTTTCTAGGTTATCTGAATCTAATTTGACAAATGTGTTATAGATCAGCGATATATCATACTTATACTCAAACAACTGTTTCATAGAGTTTGCTTCTTCTTCTAAGGACTTAATAAACTTACTCCTCTTGTTTATAATTCTTGATTGTAAACTAGCAAGTTTTTTATCAAGGATAGTAATTACTTCCTTTTTGTACTTATCAAATGACTTTAATAATTTGTTTCTTTCCTTAAGAATTTTATTAACCTTCAGGGTGTCCATCAAATACTTTTTATCTATTTTACTTATTTCTTTGTCTAGGAAGCCTCTTCTCAATCTAGGTGAATCCTTAAACAAATAAATGTCTTCGGGACAAAATCCAATAATATTTAATTCTCCTAGGTAATCTCTATACTTCTTAAATGGTATTTCATTTATCTTAAGTTCCTTTTTATCTTTGAATATTTTAATATTAAATTCTTTTTCAGATGTCTTCGCATCAATGTTGGCAAAGGCTTCTTTATCCTTAATAAGTGCAGTATCATCACTTGTCCGAAATGAGCCTAAATTACCAAGATAATAGATTGCTTCTACTATACTTGTCTTTCCAACACCATTTTCACCATGGATTAAATTTATACCATCTTCAAAGTTAATTTTAATATTGTCTATATTGCGGAAATTATTAAGTTCAAGTTGTTTAATGTACATCACTAACAACCTCGTAGACATTTCCACCAACATTAACCTTGTCATTGTTCCTAAGTTTTCTTCCGCGGCGTTTTTCAGGAGTGTCATTTACTAAAATATCGTTACTTAGTAAGAAACTTTTTATCTCCCCGCCATTGTTCAAAATACCTACATATTTCAAAAATTTGCCAAGGGTTATGTATTCTTCTTTTATAGGAATTTGTTTCATTAGACTCCTCTTTTCTTCTATATTAAACAGAGTATGTTTACCCATATATTATAACACTTTTTAACATCTTTTCAAAGTCAAAAAAAGGGGTTTTAACCCCTAGTTTTTTTAGATTCATTGTACGTAAATTTAGTTAGATATAAAGGGCACAGGAAGTCTCCTTTTATGAGATGATTTTAAGACTTTACTTGTGGTATTTCTCGTTGTTAATTATTTTGAAACTCCTGTATATTTGTTCTAGTAGTAACACCCTTATCATTTGATGGGTGAATGTTAGTTTTGAAAAAGATACATTGTAATTCGCTCTCTCATAAATCTCTTTGGAGAACCCTAAAGATCCTCCGATAACAAAAGTTAGTTTGTCTCCGCGACTAAATTGGATATCGAAAAATTCTGCCAGCTGCTCACTCGTATATTCACGACCGTTTAGATCCAAAATGATTACAGTCTCTCCCTCTTTAATTTTACTTAGGATGGACATAGTTTCTTTTTGTTTAACTTCATTTTCAATTTTGACTCCACCATTTTTAGGAATAGCTACATCCTTTATTTCAATTATCTCTATTTTAGAGAAGCGGGATAATCTTTTTAAATATTCATCTATGGCGTCATTGAAAAATTTTTCTTTTATTCTACCTACACAGATTATTTTAATTTTAACCATTAGCGACAACTGTCACCCTTTGTATTCTAGGTGCGGATAGACCATCTCTGTTCATTACAGTTAAATCTACACCTTCTCCAGGTTGATGTTTATTTAATTCATTTATATAATCAATACCCCTGATTATTTCTACTCCATTGATTTTTGTTATTACATCTATAGGAGAACCAATTTTACTACTATCATAACTAACAACAAATAAACCACTAGTTATATCATCGCTTATATTATAGTTTATCCTTTGTTGAAGTGTTAGTTCGGGTATTTCAACATATGTAATCGGCAATTTGGGTTGAGTATATGACTGCATATCAAAGAAAGATTTGATAACCAACTTTATGTGATTACTAGGAATAGCAAAGTTTAAATAATTGTTTGGATTATTAGGATCAGGATTGGATTTCAGTGTATTCATCCCGATAACTTCACCTTGTAAGTTATATAAAGGTCCCCCGCTATTTCCAGGATTTATACTTACATCAATCATGGTCATATAACGATCAAAGTAGCGATCGGTAACACGGATATTCTTACCCGCTATAATACCACTAGAAACAGTTCCTCTAAACTCTATAACAAGTGGTGAACCTATTGCAAAAACTAACTCTCCAACCTTACTTTCATCAGAATCACCAAGCGTTGCTTTTTTATAGGTATACTTAGGATCTATTTTAGTCTTTATAACCGCTATATCTTCCTCGTTTTCTGGTGATTTATTAAACATCTCAGCGCTAACCCTTATTTGGTCACTAAATAAAACCTCTATATTTTCTTCATCCGTTATAACATGGGAGTTAGTTAGAATATAAACAAACTCATTATCGCTATGAAAAATGAAACCACTACCCAGGGAATAGCCATCACCATTTTTGCTGGTTACTGTAACTGTTTCATCTATTTTTTGCTCATACAACTCTGTTATTTGATTTGATATTTCAAGGACAATCTGATCTTTATTTGGAACATCGTCTGGACAGTCACATACAGTTTTGTTTTCATTGCACGCAGAAAGAGTAATAGTAAGCAACCCGATGATTATAATCTTTGTAAACTTTTTCATAATTTTTCCTCCTAAATTATTTGTGTGTCATATGACACTACTTTCCCAGATCTATTTATTAACTTGAGATTTACAGTGTCTCCCTTTTGGTATCTATTAATTTGATAGTAGGCATCGATGGCGTTTTCAACCTTAACATTATTTATTTGTATTATCGCCATTCCTTGATTTATCCCACCAAAAATATATTTCATGGGGTCAAAACTTAAGACAATCGCGCCAGCCTTAACACTCTTGTGGACACCGTAGTATTTTCTATCTCTTAGATCTAGGTCTCCTAGAGATATTATATCAAAAGAAAAGGAATTTGCCTGATATACACCTTTATTTTTTATACTATTAGCTATTTTTAGAGCCTTACTTATGTCCACTACATAGTTGATTCCTTCTATTGGTAGAGCGCTTGAAAGTGATTCGCTCCGAACACTAATTCCTATTATTTGCCCTAAATCATTGTATACACCGGTTCCAAAATATTTCTGATTTAGTCTAGTTGTTACTATAGTCTTATAGGTTTCTTGCACTAGAGCACTCTTTTTGGAAACGACACCCCTGCTCATCAAGACGCTTCTATCTTCATTTAAGAATAACATTGTTGCTACTTGTCCTTCTTTTATCGCATAGGAACTTGTATACGTCATCTTCGAAACATTATTTTTATTGTTTATTGGAGCTTTTATTAGCGAAATATTTTCTTTATCGCTGCTGCCAACTATTTCAACACTCTGTTCCTCTAGGTTGTTGTAAATTACTTTTAAGTTCCTATTCTTATTGGTGATATCATAAGAAGTTAAAATATAAACTTCTTCCTCCTCAATCTCAAAAATTACCCCCATACCCACAAGTTGTTTGTTCCTTTCAAGTGAAACAATTGCCTCTTGTCTATCCTCTAGGGGTATAACTTCCCCTGCGTGGGTATCATCAATCACTTCCTCGACAGTGTAATTGTAAACACCAACATTAAGAAAGGAAATTAAAAAACTAGTTAGTAATATGAGTCTCTTCATAATCCCTTCCTCCACATGTTTCTATCTTTTGATCGGCGACCTTAAGTTTTATGTTATCAATTTTTACATTGTTAAGATTCGCGACTTCTTTAAACGTCTTAATCACTTTTTCATTAGTATTTACTTCTTCAGAAATATGGGCAAAAATAATTTCTTTTGTCTTATCTCCGATAAGTTCACAAAGATATTCACTAGCCATATCGTTACTGAGGTGTCCATTATCACTTAAAATTCTATTTTTTAAGTAACCCGGTCTACTGGAGTTTATTAACATTTTTACGTCGTAATTACTTTCCATAATATAGTAGTCGCCGTTATCAAGATAGGGTTTTAACTTATAATTTATATACCCTGTGTCAGTTACATAAATTAGTTTTTCACCGTTTTTTTCAATAACAAATCCAAAACAATTTTCGCTGTCGTGGGACAGTGGAAGTGGTGTTATTTCAAATCCGTTTATAATCCTCTTTTCAAAAGGTTTTAATTGGTTGTTTACCTCTACTTCCTCAATTGCTGAATCACCGTATATCACCTCAACTGGTAAATACTTAATTGCTTTTGTATGGTCACTATGGTTATGAGTAATTAACACGGCATTAATATCCTTGAATTCATAACCGTGTTTTCGTAGTTTATTTTTGAACTCTCTAATACCTATACCTGCATCTATAATTAAAAAGGAATCTCTGCTTCCTATTATGGTTGAGTTACCTTTAGAACCACTTCCTAATATTATATAATTCATCTCATCGCTCCTTATTCAAATTTTGGTTTTCCTGAGAATAAACCATATTCCTTTAAGAAGACTAATTCAACATCCCCGGTTGGTCCATTTCTGTGCTTGGCAATATTTAATTCAACAATTCCAACATCTTTATCTTCTCCTTCATTGTCCTTTTCATGACGGTAATAATCATCACGGTAAATAAACATAACTAGGTCTGCGTCTTGTTCTATGGAACCAGATTCTCTTAGATCCGATAGCATCGGTCTTTTGTCGGTTCTTTTTTCAACTGCACGCGAAAGCTGGGAAAGGGCAATAACCGGAACCCTTAGTTCCCTTGCCATTTCTTTTAATCCGCGAGAAATTTCTGCTACTTCTAATTGACGGTTATCTCCTTTGGCACCTGTTGGCGTGGTTATTAGTTGTAGGTAGTCAACGATTATTAAACCTAAATCATCGTGAATATTTTTAAGTTTCCTAGCTTTTGCTTGAATATCCGCTAGTTTTGCACCCGCGGTATCATCAACATATATTTTGGTGTTAGACAATTTATTGACCGCCACATCGATCTTAGTCCATTCGTTTTCATTTAAGTTTAGCGATCTGATTTTACTGCTGTTAACATTGGATGAAGAACTAAGCATTCTTTGCATTAGTTGTTCTGAAGGCATCTCAAGTGAGAATATCCCGATTGTCCTACCTGTTTTTTCAGCAGCGTTTAAAACAAAGTTTAGGGCTAGAGCTGTTTTCCCCATAGAAGGTCTAGCAGCAAGAATTATTAGATCCCCAGATTGGAAACCGTTAGTTAAGACATCTAAATCTTTAAAACCACTATTAATACCAGTAAGTTCACCCTTGTTCTTTGAACTATTAAATAACTTTTCTTTTAGAACCTTTAGTACATCTCTAGCGCTTTCAAAACCACCAACATTACGTGAACGGGTAATTTTCAAAATGTCCTGTTCCGCTCTAGCGACATATGTTCCTATGTCTTCCATTTCTTCTTTGTCCCAGTTACTAACTATGTTATTAGCTACACTTACTAAGTTCCTTAGAACTGTTTTATCTTTTATTATCTTTAAGTAATCTTCTGCACTAGAAGGAGATACTACTTCATCAACTAATTCCAAAATATACTCTTGTCTAGATAACTTTTTTAGGTTTCCGTCTAACGCTAACTGTTCAGAAACTGTAACAGTGTCCACTTTTAATTGGCGACGGTGAACATTTCTTATTGTTTGAAAGATGATTTTATGATCTTTTACATAAAAATCTTCTTCCTCTAAAAGGGCTACACAGTTTAGTAAAGCCTCCCTAGAGATCATCATAGAGCCTAAAACGGCCTTTTCCGCAATTAGTGAATATGGTAGATTAGCCATTCTTATCTCCTCCTTAACCTTCAATGACTTGGACTTTTATTTCCCCGATGACACCCTTGTACAACTCTACTTTTATTTTGGTGTATCCCAACTGATTGATATTTTCAAAACCGATAAACTTACGTTTGTCGATGCTAATATCAAATTCTTTCTTTAATTGATCTACAATCATTTTAGATGATATGGAACCAAATATTTTTCCTTCTTGCCCTATTTTTGTTCCTATAACTATCTCTATATTATTTAACTGCTCTTTTATTTTAAGAGCTTCTTGTTTTAGAGCTTCTTGTTCTTTCTTTATTTCATCTTCCTCTCCCTTTTTAATATCTAAACTTGTCTTTGTCACTGCTACAGCAAGTTTATTAGGGATAAGATAATTGTTTGCATAGCCATTACTTACTTCTACTATTTGGTTTTTCTTACCTACCTTCTTAACATCTTTTAATAAAATAACTTTCATTTTTAATCCTCCTATTCAATCCTATTATCGCCTATATAGCTTTCTAATTTGGAATACAGTTCTTCCTTTGTCTCTTCTAGACTATTGGAATCTATCTGGGTAGCTGCGGCACTGAAGTGTCCTCCTCCACCCATCTCTTCCATTATTTTTTGAACATTTATCGAACCATCTGATCTAGCACTTATCCCGATAGTCCCTTCATTTATATAACTTATTACAAAGCATGCTTTTATTCCCTTAACCTCTAGTATTTCTTGAGCAACTTTTGCTAGATAAGTTCTATCTACAATGTCATCATCTTGAGCACTGCAGACAATAACGCCGTAATACGGTGTATGCGAGTTAGCCATTATCTTAGTTTTTAATTGATGTTCCTCAAACTCTTCTTTTAGGAATTCATTTGCTTGATTATTATCAGCACCGTATTCTTTTAACATCATTGAGGCCTCATAGGTTCTAGTTCCTGTTTTATTTTTATAATAATTGGTGTCTAGTAATATACCTGTTAACATAAGTGTTGCCACTTCAGGGGTTATCCTTACCTTTTGTTCACTATATCTTATAATCTCAATAACCATTTCACTCGCTGAGGAGGCCGCAGGTTCTTGGTAGGTGAATACCTGAGAGATTATTTTTGCTCCAGGACGGTGATGATCTATTACAGCGATCCTCTCAGCTTTTTCTACAAGTTTAGGAGACATCGCTATAACAGGGTTAGAAACATCCACTAGTATAAGTAGGGTGTCTTCATCTATCTCCTTGATAGCTTTCTCAGGACTAATAATCATTTCATCTATTTCTTCTTTTTCAAAAGATTGCCTAAAAGCGCTTCTTACCTTCATCTCTACCAACTTATCTTCAAATACTATCCTTGTGTCTGGGTTGTAATATTTCCCCATGGAGTAGAGCCCTATTGAAGCGCCAATAGCGTCAAAATCTGCGATGGTGTGTCCCATTATATAAACTTTTTTACTAACCTGCATAAGTGTACTAAGTGACTTTGAGACAACCCTTACTTTAACTTTGTGTCTTTTGCTCCTTGCTTCTCCGCTACCGCCATAAAACTCCATGTTCTTACCATGATTATTAACAACGACCTGATCGCCTCCTCTAGAAAGAGCAACATCAACCGCACTGGCAGCCATCTCTGATAATTTGGCAAAATCACTTATACCTCGACCAATACCAAGGCTTATAGTTAAGTTGTTATCATCTACTACTATTGCTCTTATATTATCAACTAAAGCAAACCTCTCTTTTGATAGAACTTGATATGCATTTTCTTGGAAGAAAGCAACATAAGCATCGTTTCTAACTTTTCTTAAAACTACTCTGTGGTCTTTCGCCCATTCATTTATTTCATTTCTAACTTTTGCTTCTAGTTCACTCATTTTATTTTCATCTAAAATAGCCAGAACATCACTGTAGTTATCTAAATTTATCATTGCTATTATAGGGGCTTCGTCCTTGTATTTATTTAATAGATTATTGTATTTAGTCTCATCTTTTAGAATAATCATTTTTAATTCCTTAATTATGTAGGCGTTATAAAAGTCATCTCCTATTTCAACTTGTGTTCTCTCTTTTTTTTCTTCTAATAATCTTGCAAACTCTTTATTGAATTCTTCAAGGGTCTGACCAATTATATTTAAATTCTTTCTCTCTAAAAACTCATTTACCCAGGTTATTTCCCTATCTTCATCAAAAAAGATTATCCCTATCTCTCCAAATACATAGATATCTTTTAGATTGTTATTTAAAACAGTGTTCACTTTTAAATTGACCTTCTTAGTCTTAGAATAAACATCATGCAGGAATAACCCTATCCATACACTGTTTAGGATAATTATAAAAACAACCAGTAGCATATACATTATTTCTTTTTGAATTTGTATCACAGGGTTATCTAGTGAATAATTCAAAAATACAAGTATGCTTAATAAAAATTGGCTTACTATAACTAAAATAAATACCATTCTTTGCTTGTTTAAAATTTTATTCATTTTATCGCCTCATCACTCTTAAATTATACTATATTTTTAATTATTTTTCATCACATTTAATTGGTTTCTTTAATAGGCTTTAAGATAATAAAATACCTTCTTCATCTTTTTATTAATTGATTAATTTATAATAAAAAAAAGCCATAATTGGCTTAATTTTTAAAATTTGGGGCGATAGATGGGAATCGAACCCACGAATGTCTGGTTCACAGCCAGATGCGTTAACCACTTCGCCACTACCGCCATAAGCATATGTAAGTATACGGTTTTACACTTACATATTCAATGCCTATCTATATTATTGTTTACAATGACTATGAAACAACGAAAGGTAATAATGCCATGTGTCTAGCTCTTTTAATAGCTGTCGCTAGCATTCTTTGATATTTCGCACTTGTTCCAGTAACACGACGAGGAATAATTTTCCCGTTGGCAGAAACAAATCTTTTTAGTAAATCAACATCTTTATAATCTATATATTTTATTTTGTTTTTAGTAAAAAAACAAACTTTTTTCCTACTTCTTTGTTTTTTGAACCCCATAATTTCCCTCCTTCTTTAAAATGGTAAGTCGTCATCTAGAATATCAAATCCATCATCTTCTGAATTATTATTTTCTTTTTCTTCTCTTTCGTTTTGAGCAGGAGCATAATCCTCTAAATTATTATAACTTTGAGTATTTCTCGCATTTCTTGATTCTAACATCTTCATACTTTCACAAACAACTTCTGTAACATAAACTCTGTTACCGTCCTTGTTCTCATAATTTCTTGTTTGGATTCTACCTTCAACAGCGATCTGCATTCCTTTTTTTACGTAGCTCTCCATTATTTCTGCTGTTTTGTTCCATGCTACGCAGTTAATAAAGTCTGCTGTAGGTCTACCGTTTTCATCCTTTTGCCAGCGATTCTCAACCGCTAACGTAAATGAGACTACTGCAGTACCATTTGCTGTTCTTCTAAGATCTATCTCTTTGGTTGTTCTTCCAATTAAAATTACTTTGTTCAATATAAATTCTCCTTCTTATAGTTTTATAACTATATAACGTAAAACATTTTTGTTTATTTTAATTAAACGGGTAAATTCACTAACAACTTCTGGGTTTTCTGTTTCCACAGTTACAACTACATAATAACCTCTTCTTTGCTTATTTATTTCATAAGCTAGTTCTCGGTTACCCCATTCGTTGACGTTAGTTAATTTTGCATCGTTTTCAGTTAATATCCCATGAAGTTTTTCTATTTCTAGTTTTCTTGTTTCTTCATCAAGAGTACTGTCTAAAATATACATAATTTCATACTTTGTCATCGTTTTCCCCCCTTTGGACTTTACTTGGCTATAATTTGTTTATAGCAGAGAAGGCGTAAGTTTTTCTACGCGTTAGTATTATAACTAAGTTTAGGTTTATTGTAAAGATTTAGTTGTTTTAATTATGTTTCATCTATAACTCGCTCATAAATCTCGCTATAGGCTTCCACAAGTTGTGGATACCTACTTAAAACTTTTAGGTTTGCCATAGTGAAGATGTTACCAGAATAGATCTTTCCATCTAGCACGTGATCTGTTTTATATTGGAGTCCTAGACTTCTGGAAATCATTTCTCCTTCTTTTGAGGCTGCTAGTGTAACCCAGCGGAAAAAGAATATTTCTTTTTTAGATAATTCTTCAACCTGTTCAAAGAATGATTCAATTAGCATTTTGAATGTAGCAGGGTTTCTATGTTCCTTCAATATCTCGATTTGATTAAAGTAACCATAATAGATTCCTTTTTTATCTAATAATTCTACATTGTCTATAGTCATGTTTATTTCCATTAAAGTTCCCTTAATCGCTTCTTTATACATTTCTTCACCAATCGCAGTGAAAAACCAATGTCCTACGATTTTGCCCGTTTTTGTTTCCACAATAATTTTACAACATTCAGGTATATTTTCTAGTATTGGTAGCCATTGATCTATTTCACCTACACTATCAGATGAGATATCATCCAAGGTTATGTTCACTAGTTCTAGTAACTTGCCGGTTAATTCCCTTTTATCATGTCCTAAATCTACTAATTCTTTGAAACTGAAAATTTTATATTTCATTTATTTTCCCCTTGTTTTTATTGATATGTTCTCACTGGTAATATTAATTGCGTTAAGGAATCATCCTTTTTGCCCTTAATGATAAATGGTTTCATTTCACCATTAAATAAAATCTCTATATCTTCACTTCCAATTGCTTTTATTGCATCTAAGACATATCCAGCTGAGAAGGATATTTCCAGTTTACTTCCTTCGTACTTAAATTCTTCTATTCTTTCAACAACAGATCCCACCTCTTGACTGCGTGAAGATATCTCAATCTTATCTGGACTCATATGTAGTCTTACAATATTGTTCCTGTCCGTGGTTAATAAACTTGCCCTTTCAATTGAAGAGATTACATCACCAGCGATTGTTTCTAGTTTTATTTCAAATTCTTTTGGTACTAAACGGTCAGTCTCTGGATAAGTTCCACTTATAACTCTACTTGAGATTATTGTATTGTTTAATTTAAAAATCACTTTCTTTTCATAAAAACTTATGTGTATCTCTTCATTTCCTTCGATAATTTTAGAAATCTCTGTCAGGCTTTTTGAAGGTATTGTTACGTTAAAGTAAGCAGTGTCACCGATAACTATTTTCTTTCTAGCTAATCGATATGTATCAGTAGAAGTAGCCTCCAGCGTATTTCCATCTATTTTGAAATTAACCCCAGTTAGTATCGGTCTAGTCTCTTTTTGACTAGTAGCAAATATAGTTTGTTGGATTACTCTTTTTAATACATCGCCTTTTATTTTGATGACTTCACTGTTTAGAGCAAAATCTATAAAAGGGTATTCCTCAACGCTAATACCATTTAAGTTAACGTTAGTTTTTTGATCGCTGATTTTAACTAGATTCCCATCAATTAGTTCAAACTCGATTCTTTCGCCTTCCATCTTTTTAGCAATCTCATTTATATATTTTGCTTGTAAAACACATTCACCTTCATCAAAAACGGTGATAACTTCTTTTTTGTTTTCCTTAAATGGTATAAAAGTTTTTATTGATATATCTGTATCACTACCGATTAGGATTAATCCATCTTCCTTTAATTCAAACTTGACTCCTGTAAGTACTGGTATAGGTGTGTTGTGTGATACACCCTTTGTTACAATATTTAGTCCATTTACCAAATGACTTTTAGAAATAATAAATCTCATATTATTGGCCCCCTCTTTTTTTATATATTTTTTTTATTTCTTTTCTTATACTTTTAATAATAGTAATAATAATGACTGTTGATTTGTTGATAAGTCACTTTTTGTCGAATAAATTTTATCATAATCGAGCAATAAAAGACATATAATACAACTATTTTAGCATCATTTTTATATCATCAACGGCTTGTTTAAAGTTTGTATCTGTTTTCAACATTCTTTCAACTTTATCGCATGCGTTAATCACAGTCGAATGATCCCTTCCTCCAAATTCCTCTCCAATTTTCACAAAAGGAAGGTCTAATAAAGTTCTTATTAGGTACATAGCTATATGCCTAGCATTAGTTATGTTACTAAGCCTAGAAGATGAAACCATTTGGGAAACTGATAACTTGTAATAGTCCGCAACAGACATTTTTATCTTATCTGGGTTTAAACTAGTAGAAGATTCAAGATTAGAGTTCACCACTAGACCTTTTAAGGCCTCTTTAGCTAACTCCAAATCGATTACCTTCGTTTGTTTTTTAAATGAATCAGCATAAAATACAAGTCTATTTAAAGCACCTTCTAATTGACGGATATCTTTAGAATATTTCAGTGCGACATAACTTAAAACATCATCCTCTATCTTTTTGTTTAGATTATCTAGTAGTTCTACCTTTTTCTTTAGTATTAAAAGAGAAGTCTCGTATTCTGGGTTTTGGATGATGACACTAAGACCACTTGTGAAACGAGAGACAAGTCTTTCTTCCAATCCCCTTAACTCATTAGGAGAACGATCACTCGTTATAACTATTTGTTTATGATTGTTTATTAGATGATTAAAAATATTGAAGAACATCTCACTTGTCTTTTCTTTTTTAGATAAAAATTGAATATCATCAATAAGTAAAACATCTACAATTTTAAATTTTTCTTTAAAGTCTTCAATAGTACCCATTCTAACCGAATGCATATAGTCATCTAAGAAATCGGTACTAGAAGTGTAATAAACATTCATATCCTTTTTATTGTTTTTCACTAAAACATAGTTACCAATAGCGTGTAACAAGTGGGTTTTACCAATTCCGCTTTTACCGTAAATAAATAAAGGATTATAAAATTGACCCGGCTCTAAAGCGGCGGTTAAAGATGCACTGTGTGCTTCCTGATTACTAGGACCAACAACAAAATTATCAAAGGTATATCCCTTATTAATGTTTGAAACAAAAACACTCTTATTAGAGTCCTTTGAAAAAGTAAAATCTCTTTCTTCGTTTTTGATTTTTAATATACCTTTGTAATTCTTTTTGGTAACTTCCTCTAAAGCGCTCGTTATGTAATCTAAATAACGAGACTGAATTAATTCTTTAGCAAACTTACTCGATACTTCTATATATGCGTTGTCTCCCTCAACAGCAAGTAATTTAGTATCCTTGAAAAAAGTTGCAAAAACATTGTAATCGGCGATCCTTTGCTCTATAAAATTTAGAGCACTATCCCAGACTAAATTTAACTTTGACAAATCCATAAAAACACTCTCTCCCCTGTGAAATTAAACTATATCATAAATTGTGGAAAAGTATAGTCATAAAATGCAAAAAACCACTTATCAACACACTTATCAACAGGTAAAATATAGATAGATATTGGTGTTTCCAAGATATCAACAAAATGTGTTGTTAATAACTTTGTTTATAATATTCCTGTTGATTAACAGTTGATAAAAAAGTTGTTAATTTTCCACTTTTTTAGTTTTTGTAAACACTGTCTAATATAGAATTAATCAGTGTTTAATATATTTTTCCACAGGAATATAAATCTTATCCACAATTATGGGGGTAAATATTCTTTGAAATAATTTGACTTAGGTATATAAAACCAGTATAATTTTAACGTTTATATAGTTTTAAACGGAGGTGTAATTTATGAAAAGAACTTACCAACCAAACAAAAGAAAAAAATCTAAAGTTCATGGTTTTAGAGCTAGAATGGCTACAAAAAACGGAAGAAACGTTTTAGCTAGGAGGAGAGCAAAAGGCAGAAAAAAACTAACTGTATAATTGTTAATTTTATGGCCACTGAAAGTAGTGGTCTTTTTTAAACAAGGGGGAATTGGATGAAAAAGAGATTCCGATTGCTAAAAAACAAGGATTTTAAGAGAGTTCTGGATAAGCGTTCCAGTGTAGCTAACAATGAGTATATTATCTATTTTAGAGAAAATGAGATAGAAAACACCAGAATTGGTATAAGTGTCAGTAGTAAAATTGGAAATTCAGTTGTAAGACATAAAATTAAAAGACAAGTAGATCAAATGTTAATTACATTTATAGATTTTAAAGAAAAGATAGATTATGTTATTATACTCAGGAAGGGGTTCTTAGAAAACTCTTTCCAAGACAACCAAGAAAAACTAAAAAAAATAATTAAAAAAACTAAAGATAGGATGAAGAAACATGAAAAAAAGCCTTAAATTTATAACTGTATTATTTATTTCTCTTTTTATATTTTCTGGATGTACAGGTTCTTTCTGTTCAGACGAAGATATTGAAAATATAAAAAGTTCTATACTAGAAGAGAATGAATCGAAATGGCGTTTAGAAGCTACTGAAAAATTTGGAGACAACGAAAGTGTTATCCAGGATTATATTAATGCACATGTTGAAGAGGTGTATAAGAAGGACCCTAAAGCCTGTATTACATTAACTGAGGGTGAAGATGCTAGAGGGGCAACTATTCAACGTAAGACTTGGGGAGATGCTTTTAAAGTAGGTCTGATAGAAGGACTTTTAGTTTTCCCAATATCTGCAATGCTAATATTCTTTACTAACCTTTTTGGTGGTAATGGATTTGGTCAATTATTCTCAATCGTTTTAGTAACAATAATCGTTAGATCACTTACGTTCCTATTAACAATCAAGAGCACTATGCAATCACAAAAGATACAAACAATCCAACCAGAACTAATGGAAATACAAAACAAAATAAAAGAAGCAACATCAGAGGCAGAGAAACAAAGATTAAGTATGAAGCTTTTGGAAGTTTATAAAAAACACGGAGTTAATCCGCTTTCTAGTTTATTGATGCCGTTTGTTTCCTTCCCTATCTTCATAGGTGTATGGGGTGCTGTTAGAGGTACGCTAGTATTAAGAAGTGGTGTTATTTTAGGAGTTAACCTAGGAATTAATTTAAATGAACAAATACTTAGTTTTAATATCGGTGCAATAATACTATTCCTTATTATGGCGGCAGCTCAATTTGTCGCTATGAGATTACCAGGATGGTTAGCTAACCGTGATGCAATTCAAAAAGGTGGTCCAAAGAAAAAAGCTTCTTCACAAATGAACCTAACTTACAACATTATGTATGTTATGATCCTAGTTGCCGGTTTTGCCTTGCCAGGCGCGATGGTTATTTACTGGATAGTCGGGGCATTATATGGTATCGGGCAAACTTTCTTAGTTAGATTAATCAACAAGAACAAAAAAACAAATAAACCTGAAAAAAAGCGTGAACCAATAGATTTAGTTAAATTAGTTAAGTAATATATTAAAGAGGAGTGGTTTAGATGAATAAGTATAAAGGTAAGAATTTAGAAGAAGTTCTAGATATAGCAGCAGACGGAGAAAACGTAGATATAGAATATTTGAACTATCGAATTGTTAGTAAGAAAGAAGAAGAAATTGAAATAGAAACTTATTTCATCTCTGATGTCATTAAATATGTAGAGGATTATTTAAGTTTATTATTAACTAACTTAAACTTAAAGTTTGAAATAGACGGACAAAACCTTAATAATGCGATTAATTTTTCTATTAACACTAACCACGATGCTATTTTGATTGGTAAAAACGGAAGAACACTTCAAGCTATTAATGAAATGGCCAGGGTTATTATTAATAATAGATTTGGACAACACTTTAAAACTTTAATTGATATTGGCAATTATAAAGAGGATAAATATGAGAAACTTATCCAAATGGCAAGACGATATGCCAAAGAAGTCCAAAAAACTAAAACTCAAATAACACTTCACCCGATGCCATCGGATGAAAGAAGAATAGTCCACAATGCCATTGGTAAATACCAAAACATTAAAACTGAAAGTATCGGTCATGGTAGTGGAAGAAAACTTACAATTAAATATGTAGAAGAGGAAGAAGGCAGCTAACTGCCTTTTAATTTAATAAAAAAGGAGGCAGAGTTATGTTTAATAATATAATAGTGGCTTTAGCGACTCCACCGATGGAGGGAGCTCTAGCAATAATAAGGGTAAGTGGAGAAAATTGTTTTTCATTGTTGCGTAAAATATTTTCCAACAAAACCCAATATGAAGGACACAAACTCTATTATGGAAAGATAAAAGATGAGGAAGAGATATTAGATGAGGTTTTAGTCTCAACTTTCAAGAAACCACATTCTTTCACGGGCGAGGATTCTTTTGAGATTAGTTGCCATGGAGGTATGTTTATAGTTGAAAGAGTTATTGCATTATGTTTGAAACACGGGGCTAAACTTGCCACTAAAGGGGAATTTACTAAAAGGGCGTTCCTAAACAATAAAATAGATTTAATACAAGCTGAAGCAATAAATGACATGATCAGGGCAACAAGTGAAGAAGAAGCTTCACTAGCGGTTTACTCGCTTCAAGGACAAACCTCAAATATGATCAATCGCCTAAAAGATAAAATAATTGATTTAGTGGCTAATATAGAGGTAAATATAGATTACCCTGAGTACGATGATGCTGAAGAGGTTACTAAAGAAATAGCCAGTAAGAAGATAAAAGATATAATAAGTGATACCACCCAATTGCTAAAAGAGGCCAGAATCGGGAAAATGATTAAAGATGGGTTAAATGTAGCGATCGTAGGTCAACCTAACGTGGGTAAATCAAGTTTACTTAACACTCTCCTTAAAGAGGACAAAGCAATCGTGACGAGCGAAGCGGGCACTACAAGGGACATAGTCGAGGGTGTTATTAATCTAGATGGTTTGAAACTAAATCTTTTAGACACTGCTGGGATTAGAAAAGAAGCTGGTAGCATTGAAAGAATTGGAATTGAGAAGTCAAAAGAAACTATTGAAAAGGCGGACTTAGTATTACTGTTGTTTGATGGCTCTCAACCTTTAGATGACTTAGATAAGGAATTAATAAAGTTAACAAAAGATAAGAATCATATAAAAGTAATTAACAAGACAGATTTAGGATTAAAGATAGAAATTGAAGGTGTAAAGATAAGTACTTATACCAAAGATATTGATAACCTACTAAAAGCTATTAAGGATAAAGTAGGATATAATTATGAGAATTATCAAAACAAACCGATGCTTACTAACATAAGACATATAGGTTTATTAAAGGCTGCTCTTGAAAACCTTAAAGAAGCAGAAAAAGAGATTCAGGAAGATATACCAGTAGATTTAGTAAATATAGAGATAATGAATGCACTTAATAATATAGAGGATATACTTGGGAACAAAACAAAGATGGATCTTCATGATCAAATATTCTCTAAGTTTTGCCTAGGGAAGTAAGTATATGTTATTTGACACACACACTCATTTAAATGATGAGGCCTACAAAGATAATCTTGAAGAAGTTATTAAAAGAGCACAGGATAAAAATGTTAACAAAATGATAGTAGTCGGATATGATTTAAAATCAAGTTTAGAAGCCATAAGGATAGCCAAACAATACGATTTTATCTATGCTGCGATTGGCATTCACCCAAACACAAAAGATGAGTTAAATGAACAGACTCTAAACAAAATAGAGGAATTATTGAATGAGTCAAAAGTTGTAGCAATTGGTGAAATAGGTTTAGATTACCATTACGATAAGACGTATAAGAAATTGCAAAAGGAGTATTTTCAAAAGCAAATAATTTTAGCTAATAAATATAACAAGGCTATAATAATTCATTCCCGCGATGCCGGACAAGAAACGCTTGAGGTTTTAAAGAATAATAAACAATACATCGATAGGGGTATAATGCATTGCTATTCCTATAGTTTGGAGTTAGCTAGGGAATTTGTGAAATTAGGACTAAAGATTTCATTTGCGGGACCTTTAACATTTTTAAATGCCAAGACTAATAAAGGAATAGTTGAGGAATTATCGTTTGAAGACCTGCTAATAGAAACTGATTGTCCCTATCTTGCACCTCATCCATATAGAGGTAAACAAAACGAACCGAGTTATCTATACTTAGTTGCAGAGGAAATGGCAAGACTAAAAGGAGTTAGTTTGGAAGAGGTGGCTAAAACCACCACAAACAATGCTCTAGAAGTATTTGATATAAAAAAATAAGGTTTAGGGACTTCAAATAAAAAGGAGTTCCTTTTTAATGGTCAAAGAGAGCAAGTTGCAATATAATAATCATATAAAATTCAAAAGAGTAAACAATTAGACTTAACCAATAAAGTCCGTTTTTGAAATAAAATGAGACTAATTCACTAAGAAGGTGTTATTATGGATAAGTATATATTAGAGGGCAATAAAGTTGTAGATACAAAAACAAAGAAAATTTTTTCGTCTTTGGAAGAACTTGTTTTTGAGTTGAACAACCAACATAGGAATATAGAAAAACTTAAAAAAAGCATCTATATAGACGACCTTACTAAAGCGTATACACGTGCCTACCTAGAAACTATAAAGGAAAAATACAAAAAGAAACAATGTTATGTAACCTTTATAGATAGTAACAATTTAAAACAAATTAATGACTTTCGGGGTCATCGCGCCGGCGATAACTATTTAAAGAAAATAGCATGCATCCTTCAAAGTTTTGGAATAGTTGTTAGGTATGGTGGAGATGAATTTATAGTGCTAAGTGAGAAAGAACCAAAGGACTTATATTCAACACGTGAGTTTTCAGCAGGTAGCGTCTTTAAAGAATTTGGTATGGACCTGGAACAAGCGATAAGTTTAGCAGACGAGAAAATGTTTGAACAAAAAAGGAGTAGCAAAAAGTTGCTAGATAGGGGTATTTAGTTTAAATTATGAAGGTTAGAGAAGTACTTGTAGTCGAGGGTAAGAATGATGAAACCCGCTTAAAGCAAATAATGAATGTTGATGTTATTACTACAGGAGGTAGTTTTGTCACTAATAAAAAACTAGAATTAATTAAAAAAGTAAATGAGGTAAGAGGTGTTATTGTTTTTACTGACCAAGATAATAAGGGAGAGCAAATTAGGCAAAAGATAGTTAGTTATATTGGTGAATGTAAACATGCACATCTTAATAAAAATAAAACCTTTATTAGAGGCAAAATAGGAGTAGAAAAAGCTAAAAGAGATGAAATATTAGATATATTACAAGATAAAATAAGTTACTTTGAAAGAGAAGGTTTAACGATTGATGATTTTTACAACTTAGGACTTATCGGTAAAGAAGATTCTAAAGAGAAGAGAGACATCGTCAGTGATTATTTAGGAATTGATAAATATAATGCTAAAAGTTTACTTCAGGTAATAAATATGTTAAACATAGACATAGTTAAACTAAAGGAAGTGCTTAACAATGGATAAAATAGCTAGTAAAAATAGAACGTTTCATTTACTTGAACGTTATAAAATAAGGGAAAAGAAGAGATTTGGTCAAAATTTCTTGATAGACTCTAAAATAACTACTGCGATCGTAGCTAATGCTAAAATAACCAAGAATATTGGTGTAATAGAAATAGGACCGGGTTTAGGAGCTTTAAGCGAGGAGTTACTAAATGCTTCCTCTAGAGTTGTTAGTATTGAAATTGA